>JBOGJK010000582.1:0-2847 GCA_050745345.1 Thermoanaerobaculia bacterium | reverse complement strand
GCGCGACGCGGTCGCCGGCCTCGCGATCGCCGCCGACCGCCCGCGGCCGGGGCGCGTCCACGTCGCGTCCTGCGGCGCCGGCGGGTTCTCCGGGCGGCGGCACACCTTCCTCGTGGGCCTCGACGAGGGCCGGCATCCGGGGCGGGACCTGGAGGACCCGATCCTGCTCGACGAGGAGCGGCGGCGGATCAACGACGAGCTGCCGGAACCGCTGTTGCCGCTCTCCCGCGAGCGGCCGCGCGAGGCCGCGGCGGCGCTGAAGGCCTGTCTCGCGCGCCTGCGCGGAGACTTCACGGCGAGCTACTCGAGCTTCGGACTCCGCAACCTGTCCCAGGCGGGCGAGCCCGCTCCCTCCCCCTTCTTCCTCGATCTCTATCGCGAGGGGGCCGGCTCCGCGGCAAGCTACGAGGACCTCGCCGCGGCGCTGCCGGTGGCCGCCGGCTTTCTTGCCGAGGCAGACGCGGCTTTGAGCGACACCGAGTGGTGGCTGTCGCGCGTCCGGAGCGCCGGATCGGGACCCTCGGCGCCGATCGTGCGCGGCTGCTACCCGTGGCTGGAAGATGGGGATCGGGCCGAGCAGGCGCGAGCGAGCGAGGAGCTCACGGTCTGGGACGGCTGGGTCCGCTCGGGCACCCCGGAGCTCGACCCGCGCGCCGGCGGGGAGCCCTGGTCGGCGACCTGGATCCAGGCGCTCGCCCGGTGCCCCTTCGCCTTCTTTACCCGCCACGTGCTGCGCGTCGAGCCGCCGCGAGACCTGGAGCGGGACCCGATGCGCTGGCTCGCCCCTCAAGACGAGGGGACCCTGCTGCACGAGACGTTCCGGATCTTCTTCGAGCGGATCACCGAGGCGGGCGAGAAGCCGCAAGTCGCGCGCCATCTCGCCCTGATCCAGGAGATCGCGCGGGCGCAGATCGCGGCCTGGAGCGACCGCATCCCTGCGCGCAGCCGCGTCGCCTTCGACGAGCAGCAGTCCAACATCCTCTTCGCCTGCCGCACGCTGCTCGCCCGCGAGGAGGAGCATTGCCGCGACGTCACGCCCCGCTTCTTCGAGGTGCCCTTCGGCCTCGATCGCCAGGCCTCCGGGCCGCGCGCTCTCCCGGGCAGCCCCGAGCCGGTCGAGATCCCCGTCGGGGAGGGCAGGAGCTTCCGCCTTCGCGGCCGGATCGACCGGGTGGACGAGGCTAAGGACGGAACCTTCCACGTCTGGGATTACAAGACCGGGTGGGTCTGGGGCGTCAAGGAAGGGGCGGGGCTGCGCGGCGGACGCCAGATCCAGCCGGCGCTCTACGCGATGGCCCTCGAGGCGCTGCTGGCGCGCCTCGGAAGACCGGGACGCGTCTCCCGCTCCGGCTACTTCTTCCCCGGCCGCAAGGGAGAGGGGCAGCGCATCGTCGCGCTCCCGGACCCGGCCGCAACGCGCGATGTGCTCGAGCGGCTGTTCGACCTGGTCCGGGAAGGGATGTTTCCCCACGCCGTCTCGAAGGAGGACTGCAAGCGCTGCGACTTCGAGGCGATCTGCGGCGGCGTACGCCCCGCGAGCGCCCGCGCGAGCGTGAAGCTCGAGGCCACGCAGGCCCCGGCGCTCGTCCGCTTCCGGGAGATCCATGCCGAAAGGGTCTGAGCCCGCCCGCGAGCTTCCCGACGCCGACGCCCGCCGGGCGATCCGCGAGGATCTCGGCACGACGATCCTCGTGGAGGCCGCGGCCGGCACCGGCAAGACAACGAGCCTCGTGGACCGGATGGTCGCCCTGGTGTCGACCGGCCGCACAACCGTGGACCGGCTCTCCGCGGTGACCTTCACGATCCGGGCCGCCGCGCAGCTTCGTCAGCGGTTCCAGATCGCCCTGGAGCAGGCGCATGCCGGGGAGCGCAACCGCGGCAGGCGCGACCTGCTCGCCGCGGGTCTGGCGCGCCTGGACTCCTGTTTCCTCGGCACGATCCACGCCTTCTCGGCGCGGCTGCTGCGGGAGCGCCCCGTCGAGGCGGGTGTCGACCCGGGCTACCGGGAGATGGACGACCCGGAGGACGGGGCGGCGAGGGGAGAGGCCTGGGAGAGCTACGTGACGGCGCTCTTTGCCCGCGACGATCCGCGCCTGGCGCGTTTGATGCCGCTCGGCGTCCCTCTGCGCGACCTCTTCGACACGTACGGGGCGCTCTGCGAAAACTCCGACATCGAGGCCGCGATCGGCGCGGAACTGCCCGAGCCGGACTTCGGAAAGGCACGCAGCCGTGTCGAGGCGTTCTTGGAGGAATCGCGGGAGGCGGTGCCCCCGGAGGCCCCGGAGGGAGGGTGGACAGGGTTCCAGGAGGCGCTGCGGCAGGCGCGGCGCCGCTTGGAGCTGCTCGGGCCCGAGTCGCCCGCCGGCTTCGCGCGGATCCTCGAGTCGTTCCTGGGAGAGCAGGCGGAGAAGAAAGCCGGGCCCTGGAAGGGCCGACTCGCGCGGTTCCGGGAGGAAACCGTCGAGCCCGCGCTGCGGGCCTGGCGCGAGTATCTGCATCCGATCATCCTGCCGCTGCTCGCGGGCGCGCGCGACGCGTACGGGCAGTGGCGGCGGGAGAGGGGCCTCGCCAACTTCCAGGATCTGCTGCTCATCGCCCGCAACCTGCTGCGCGATCACCCGCAGGTGCGCGAAGCCCTGCGCGCGCGCTTCACGCCCATCCTGGTGGACGAGTTCCAGGACACCGACCCGATCCAGGCCGAGATCCTCTTCTACCTGACGGGCGCCGAGACCGACGAGAGGGACTGGAGAAAGCTCACACCGGTGCCCGGCGCGCTCTTCGTGGTCGGCGACCCGAAGCAATCCATCTACCGCTTCCGCCGCGCCGACATCGAGACCTACGACATCG
>JBOGJK010000581.1:0-4126 GCA_050745345.1 Thermoanaerobaculia bacterium | reverse complement strand
ATCCGGATGGGGCGCGTACTCTCTGGCTGGCGCGAGGCCCGTTGCGGGCGCGGCCGGCGCCGCGGCCGCCTCAGGCGACACAGCCGGCGTCGAGGGCGCGGGGACCGTCAGCGCCGCGGGGTAGCGCCCGATCCAGGGCAGGCGCCGCGTGGGCGAGGCCACGAGGTTCGAGACGACGGCGCAGAGGATCGCGCCCCCGACCAGAATCAGCGCCTCGCGAAGCCTTACCATAGGCACAGCCTACTCCGCTGTGGGGTAGTTGAATTGGTACAACATCCGGCTGTTAACCGGAAGGTTGGTGGTTCGATTCCACCCCCCACAGCCATTCTGCTTCATCTCGCACTCCAGAGTCCCTCAAGGATCGGAGCCGGGCAGAAACGGGATGACGCGGGACGCGAGAGTCGGCGGCAAACCCCGCAGCGCCTCGAAGATTTCCTCGTTGCGATAGCGTTGTGAAAAGTGCGTTAGCACGATCGCCTCGTTTTCGAAGCGGTCGGCGCGGTCGAGGAAGTCCTGAAGGTGCAGGTGCTCGTAGACACGGGCCCGCTCCACGTCCTCCGCGCGCAGGAAGGAGCACTCGATCAGGAGCACGCGCGCTCGGAAGAGCTCCGGTGCGGCATCGAAGATCTCGACCCCGCAGTCGCCCGGGTAGGCGAGCAGAGGGATCTCTTCCCGGCGCGTGACCTCCGTACCCCGCTCCCGCAGGGCCGCCAGCTCGTATCCGGGGCGGCCCGCGAACTGCTCCCGGAGCTTGTGCTTCACTTCGGAGAAGAGGAACCCGACCGTCGGGACGCGGTGGCGCCCCGGCAGGACGCGCAGCTCGAGGTCCCGCCGCAGGAGCACGCGGTCGCCGGGTCGGCTCGGGACGAGGCGCACGCCGTAGCGCACCTCCTCGAGCTTCTCGGAAATCGAGAGCCAGGCCTCCAGATCGACGGCGGCCTCTTCTGGCACGAAGACGCGCGCGGGCAGCAGGCCCGCCAGCCGCCGCCGCGACGCGTGGTGGGCGAGCCCCGCGGCGTGGTCGAGGTGTCCGTGGGTCAGGCAGACCGTCGCGTACGAGACGGCGTCCTCCGGCGCCCGGCCGAAGTCGAGCAGGCAGTGAAACGCCGGGACCTTGTAGAAGGACTCGTGCCCGGCGATCGAAACTCCTTCGATCTCGATTCCGGCCGCCTCGAGGCGGACGCGGCCGCGGCCCTCGGGATAGTCGGAAGACATGTCCGTAATCACCGCCCTCACCCCGGCCCTCTCCCGGCGGGCGAGGGAGCCGATGCCCTCCCGGAGGGAGAGGGAGCAGATTACTCTAGCCGCCGTGCGCGTCGATCTCTTCGACTACGAGTTGCCGGCCGGCCGCATCGCGCAGGAGGCGCGGCCGCGCGGGGCGAGCCGCCTGCTCCTGCTCGACCGCGCCACGGGTGCGCTCGCGCACCGCACCTTCTCGGACCTGCCGGGGCTCCTCGCCGAGGGCGACCTGCTCGTCCGAAACGACGTGCGCGTGCGGCATGCCCGTCTCTACGGAAGGGACCCGGAGGGGCGCCTGGTCGAGATCTTTCTGCTCCGCCCGATGGAAGGGGATCCGCGCCGCTGGCTCGCGCTCGCAAGGCCCGGCCGCCGGGCGAAGCGGGGCCGCGCCGTCCGGTTCGACAAAGGCCTGACCGCGGTCGTCGAGGAGATCCTCCCGGACGGCAAGCGCGAGGTGCGGTTCGACGGGGACGTGGACGACGCGCTCCTCGAGCGGATCGGCAGCGTCCCCCTGCCCCCCTACATCCGGCGCGAGCCGGGGGCCCCCGACCGACCCGAGGACCGCGAGGCGTATCAGACCGTCTTCGCCCGCGAGCCGCTCGCCGTGGCGGCCCCCACGGCGGGGCTGCACTTCACCGAGGAGATCCTGGAGCGCATCGGCGCGCGCGGCTGCCAGATCGCGGATCTGACGCTCGCCGTCGGGGCCGGCTCCTTCAAGCCGGTGACCGCCGGAGACACGGGCGGCCACCTCCTCGATCCGGAGCGAGTCCTCCTTCCGAAGCGGACGCGCGCGCTCATCGCGGAAACGAAGGCGGCCGGCCGCCGCGTCGTCGCCGTGGGAACGACGGTCACGCGAGCCCTGGAAGCCGCCTCGCGGATCGAAGAGGCTCCCGCGGACGGCGATCTCCGCTTCTCGACCGGCCTCTTCATCACGCCGGGCTTCGAGTTCCGCGTCGTGGACGCGCTGCTGACCAATTTCCACCTCCCCTGCTCGACGCTTCTGATGCTCGTCTGCGCCTTCGGGGGGCGCGAGAACGTGCTCGCCGCCTACGCGGAGGCCGTCCGGGACGGGTACCTCTTCTATTCCTACGGCGACGCGATGCTGATCGGCTGAGGCGGGGAGCAGAGCGCGTCGATCATCTTCCGCATCGCGGCCGTGTGGGCAGCGGTCGTCCCGCAGCAGCCGCCCACGATGCGGGCGCCGATGGCGAGCCACTCCCGGGCGAGCGCCGCGTACTGCTCGGGCGCAATCTCCTCGGTAAAAAGGGTCCCGCCCGGGCCCGAAGGAGGGCCGAGGTTGCCGTAGGCCGCAAGCGGCGCGGCCGGCGCCGCTTCGGAGAGGAGGCGCAAGTCCGAGAGCAACTGCCGGGCCGGCACGCAGTTGACCGAGAGCACGTCGGGACGCCATCCGTCGAGCGCCCGGGCCGCCTCTTCGATCGGCTCGCCGGAGAGGAGCCGCCCCTTTCCGTCGGTCACGACGGAGGCGACCACCGGAAGCCCCGTCTCCTTGGCGGCGCGAACGGCGGCGACGAGCTCGCGCACCGTGTTGTGCGTCTCGGCCAGGATCAGGTCGGCGCCCGCGGAAGCGAGCAGCGCCGCCTGCTGTCCGTGCTCCTGCCAGAGGGCGCCGTCCTCCGGCACGAGATCGGGGCGGTAGCAGTCCTCCAGCGGCGAGAGCGACCCGGCGACCAGGATCGGACGCGGCGACTCGCCGGCCGCGCGGCGCGCGAGCGACACGGCCTGGCGAGTCAGCTCCTCGGAGCGGCGCGCCTTGCCCGCCTTCTGCAGGG
Source organism: Thermoanaerobaculia bacterium (assembly GCA_050745345.1). GTDB lineage: Bacteria > Acidobacteriota > Thermoanaerobaculia > UBA5066 > Gp7-AA6 > DATBFU01. The sequence continues at coordinate 1,097 of JBOGJK010000581.1, read as the reverse complement.
TGCGCCGATGCGTGCGAAAGGTGTTGGACGTCAGGATGTCGGCGCCCGCCTCGACGTCGTCGCGGTGGATCGCGAGCACCAGGGTCGGCGACTCGACGAGGGCCCAGGCGCTCCAGAGCGGAAGCTGGGAGCGAGCGCCCCGCCGCTCGAGCTCCGTGCCCATGGCGGAGTCGAGCAGCAGGGGCGCCTCGGCGGCGAGCCGCTCGCGAAGGGAGATCCGCTGCATTTCGAAAAAAATAAGGCTGGAGCTTATTCCCGCCTTATCTTATTCGAACGTTTCCTCTCGGATCTTAATAGACCTCCAGGTACTTCTCCGTCTCCCAGGGCTGCACCCGGGAAATGTACTCCGCCCACTCGGCGCGCTTGGCCTCGAGGAAGTGCGTCAGGATGTGCTCGCCCAGCGCGTCCGTGACGACGCCGTCCTTCTCCAGGTTGTCCAGCGCCTCGGAGAGGTTGGCGGGAAGCTGCTCGATCCGCAACCGCCGCTTCTCGCGCTCGCTCATCTTGAAGACGTTGCGGTCCACCGGATCGCCCGGGTCGATGCGGTTCTTGACACCGTCCAGGCCCGAGGCGAGCATCACCCCGAAGGCGAGATACGGGTTGCAGGCGGGGTCGGGCATGCGCACCTCGATGCGCGTGCCCATCCCGCGGCGGGCGGGGACCCGCACCAGCGGAGAGCGGTTGCGCATCGACCAGGCGACATTGACGGGAGCCTCGTAGCCCGGCACGAGACGCTTGTAGGAGTTCACGAGCGGATTGGTCACCGCGACGAACGCCCTGGCGTGCCGCAGGATGCCCCCGGTGTAGTAGAGCGCCGTCTTCGAAAGCTGGAATCGGGCCTTCGGGTCGTAGAAGACGTTGTTGCCCTTCCGGTCGAGGAAGGACTGATGCGTGTGCATGCCCGAGCCGTTGACCCCGAAGATCGGCTTGGGCATGAAGGTCGCGTGCAGGCCGTGGTCCATCGCGACTTTCTTCACGATGAACCGGAAGGTCGAGACGCGGTCGGCCGTCGTCACGGCATCGGCGTACTTGAAGTCGATCTCGTGCTGCCCCGGCGCGACCTCGTGGTGCGCGGCCTCGACCTCGAAGCCCATCTG
>JBOGJK010000580.1:0-4918 GCA_050745345.1 Thermoanaerobaculia bacterium | reverse complement strand
CTCGAAGACCGAAGCCCGGCGGCGCATGGAGTCGGCGGGCGTTCCCGTCGTGCCGGGGACGATGCGCCCCGCCGAGGGGCCGCGGGAGCTTTCGGAGTTCGGCCGGCGCCACGGCTTCCCGATTCTGCTGAAGGCCTCGGCCGGAGGGGGCGGCAAGGGGATGCGCCGCGTCGAGAGCGAGACGGAAGTCGCGGCGGCCTTCGAGCGGGTCTCGGCAGAGGCGGCCGCCTATTTCGGCGACGGCGCGGTCTATGCGGAGAAGCTGATCGAGAGGCCCCGCCACGTGGAAGTGCAGGTGATCGGCGACCGGGCCGGCCGGCTCCTCACGCTGGGAGAGCGCGAGTGCAGCCTCCAGAGGCGCCACCAGAAGGTCGTCGAGGAGTGTCCCTCGCCGGCGGTCGGCCCCGGTTTGCGGCAGAAGCTCTCGGAGGCAGCCTTACGGGCGGCGGAGGCTGTCGGCTACACCTCCTGCGGGACGGTCGAGTTCCTGCTCGCGCCGGAGGGCTCCTTCTACTTCCTCGAGATGAACACACGGCTCCAGGTGGAGCACCCGGTGACTGAGGAGGTCTGGGGGGTGGATCTCGCCGTCGAGATGATCCGGATCGCGCTCGGCGAGCCTCTCGCGATCGAGGCCCGCTCCCCGAGCGGGCACGCCATCGAGTGCCGCCTCTACGCGGAAGACCCGGCGCGCGGTTTCGCCCCGTCGCCCGGGCGGATCCTGGCGCTGCGGCTGCCCGGCGGCCCGGGCGTGCGAAACGACATGGGTGTCGAGGCGGGCGGCGCGGTCCCGGTCGACTACGACCCGATGCTGGGCAAGCTGATCATTCACGCCCCCGACCGGGCGGCCGCGATCGCGCGCCTCGAGCGGGCGCTGTCGGAATACGAGATCTCCGGGGTCGCGACGACGCTTCCTCTTTTTCGCGCGCTCGTACGCGACCCGGAGTTCCGAGAGGGCGCCTTCGACGTGCAGTGGCTCGACCGCCGCCTGGAGCGGGGTCTGATGGCGCCCTCGGCCGTGCGCGAGGAGGACGTCATTCTAGCGGCCGTCTCGCTCGCGGCGCCTCGGGACACCGCGGCTCGGGCCGCCGCGGCCGCGCCCTTCTCCAACTGGCGCGAGGCGGCGCGCCGCGAATCGCTCCGGTAGGCCGTGAGGCGGCTCGAGTTTGTCTTTCGCGGGGAGGGGGAGCCGGAGCAGGTCCGGCTGGAGGGAGAGGGGGACTCGTGGCGCTTCACCCGAAAAGGGGAGACGCAGACAGTCCGCGTGGCCTGGCTTCCGGACGGACGCCTCTCGCTGCTTCTGCCGGACGGGCGGCAGGTTTGTGGCCGTGTCGCTCCCGCAGAGAAGGGGGAGCTCGAAGTCGTCACGGCGGACGGGGCGCGGCGGGTAGAGCTCGCGGATCCGCTGAGAGACCGGCTGACCCACGCCGGAGATTCCGAGGCGGGCTCGGGGCAAGAGGAGATCCGGGCGCTCATGCCGGGTCGGGTCGTCGAAGTTCGCGTGGCCGAAGGGGACTCCGTCCAGCCGGGGCAGGTCCTGGTCGTGCTCGAAGCGATGAAGATGCAGAACGAGATCCGGGCCTCCTCGGGGGGCCGCGTGGTCCGCTGTACCACCGCTGCGGGCGAAGCGGTCGAAGGTCGGGCTCTCCTCCTCGTGATCCGTTCGGGTCCAAATCCTTGAAGATAAGTCCAAAATAATCCAGAATCTGACCCAGTGGTCAGATCTCGTCGGCGCTGTATCCCTTCCAAATCAAATAATTACGAATCTTTCCTTCTGTCTTGACGTGTGGCAGTGGCATTGCTCTAATAACGGGACGAAGTGTCTTTTTCTACATTCAAGGCGACATCTTCCAGGGGTCAACGCTCTCTTAATGCATTTGAGGAGGTGGGTATGAAAGCTGCCCGGTATCTCTTACTGGCCGCCGCGTGCCTGCTCCTGATCGTTCCGGCCGTCTCGGCACAGACGACCGGCAACATCCGGGGCGTGATTACCGACGCGGACGGCAAGGCATTGCCCGGCGTGACGGTCGAGGCGACGAGCCCCAACCTGCAGGGCACCCGCTCGGTGGTCACCGGCGACAGCGGGGCCTTCGCCGTCGTCTCCGTGCCGCCGGGGCCCTACAAGGTGCGGGCGAGTCTCGCCGGCTTCGGCACGGTCGAGATCCAGGCCACGGTCCTGCTCGACCAGACGGCCAACGTGAGCGTGACGATGCAGCTGGCGGCCGCCGAGGCGGTCGTCGTCTCGGGCGAGGCGCCCCTGATCGACACGACCTCGACGACGACCGGGACCAACTACTCGGCCGCGGTCATCGCGAAGCTGCCCGTCGCCCGCAACTACGCGGAGATCCTCAAGTCGAACCCCGGCGTCAACGTGGACCGCGGCGAGACCCAGGGGCGGGCCCTCGCGCTCTCCATCTACGGCGCCACGTCGGTTGAGAACCAGTACATCATCGACGGCGTCAACACGACCAACGTCATCAAGGGCTTCCAGGGCAAGGCGATCAACGGGGAGTTCATCCAGGAAGTCGAGGTGAAGACGGGCGGCTACCAGGCCGAGTATGGCCGCGCGATGGGCGGCATCATCAACGTCATCACCAAGTCGGGCGGCAACGAGTTCCACGGCGACGCCTTCATCTACTACGACTCCTTCCGGTCCGAAGGACTCGACTCCGCCCACCCCGACGCCAGTGGTCAGTACCCGTTCATCAACAAGGGCGGCTTGCAGGCGACGCCCAAGATCACCACCGACAACTCGCTGACCGGCATGTTGATCAGCGACTACACCAAGACCGATTTCGGGGTGGACCTGGGCGGCTTCCTCTGGAAGGACCGGATCTGGTTCTTCGGGGCCTACGACCGTGTCAACAACCCGAACCAGGTCTCGCGGCAGATCGGCTCGTCAGCGGTGCCGAGCACGCTGCAGTTCCCGCTCGATGAGACCGACAACCTCTACTCGGCCAAGTTGACCTTCAACATTCTGCAGGGGACTTCGCTTGTGGGGACCTACTTCGCCGATCCCTCGCACATCACGGGGGCAGCCGGGTCCGACCCGCGGCAGAGCCGCGTGACCACAATCACGAGCACAAACCCGCGCACCTGGCAGGCACGGCGCGACGTCGGTGGAACGGACTACGGTATCCGTCTCAACCAGCTCTTCGGCTCGATGGGTCTGGCGACATTCCAGTACTCGCGTCACCACGACCGATACCTGCTGACGCCTTCGGAAGCGGGCGCGGGGATTCGCTACAACGACTTCACCTGCACGGGCGGGACTCCGGATAGTCCCTGCGTGCAACCTGCGGTGGCCAACTCCACCACCGGCGGCTTCGGCTCGATCTTCGGACCCACGGTCAACAACAAGTCGAAACGGGACCAGTACCGCGGCGACTTCACCTTCTACATGGGCAACAACGAGTTGAAGGTGGGCGGCGACTACATGAAGGGCACGACCGACGCCATCACGTACTACACCGGCGGCGGCGAGGGCGGCTACCCGGGCGGACAGGCCGTGACCATCGGCAACGAGTATGGCCAGCTCTACTACGAGCACGACTTCTTCGCCATCAGTACGACGGACCTGACTCCTGTGGACAACATCATCGCTCCTTCCACGGTCGACTACGGCGCCTACATCCAGGACTCCCTGAAGCTTTCGCCCTCCTTTACGATCAACGCGGGCCTGCGCTGGGACGAGGAGAAGATCAAGGACTGGTCTTCGACCACCGTCATTCATACGAAGAACGAGTGGCAGCCGCGCCTCGGTTTCGTCTGGGACCCGAAGGCCAACGGCCAGGCCAAGATCTACGGCTTCTGGGGGCGCTTCTACTACGCGCTTCCGACGGACATCAACGTGCGGGCCTACGGCCAGCAGACCCAGGCCACGACCTGGAACTTCGATCCGGTCAGCGTGACCCAGGACCCGAACGTCATCGGGCACGAGTCGCCCTTCACGCAGGGGGGCGCGTTTACCGAGCCGGTGGAAGAGGGCATCAAGGGGATCTACCAGGACGAATACACCCTGGGCGGTGAGATGCTGCTCGATCCGACGTTCTCGATCGGCCTCAAGGGGACCTACCGGAACCTGGGGCGGGCGCTCGAGGACCGGTGCGATCTGGACGGCTCGCGTCCGGAGACCAACTTCAATACCTGCGCGATCGTCAACGTCGGCGCGGACGCCCCGCTGGCGCAGGGCCTCGTGCCCGGCTGCAACGGCCTGGATGGCGACGCTCTTGAGTGCACCGAGACGATCCCGCCGACACCAAAGGCGGTGCGGAAGTACTGGGGTGGCGAGGTGCTGGTTCGCAAGTCCTTCACGCAGGCCCTGTGGCTTCAGGCCTCCTTCGTCTACTCCTCGCTGCGGGGCAACTACGACGGCGAGGTGCGCCAGGGACGCGGCCAGACCGACCCCGGCATCAACGCGGATTACGACTACTACTACTTCAACTACAACAACGACGGCAAGCTCTTCCTGGACCGGCCGGTCAACTTCCGGCTGGACGCTTCCTACACGTTGCCGTTCAACCTGTTCACGGGCGTGCAGTTCTTCGTTCAGTCGGGGGCTCCGCTGAACAAGCAGGGGTATTTCAACTCCGGCTACGGCGCGGAGATCCAGTTGGTCGAGCGCGGCACGGCCAAGACGCTGCCCACGCTCTACGAGCTGAACATGACGCTGGGCTACCCGGTCAAGATCGGGCCCGTCACGGTGACGCTGCAGGCCTTCGCGTTCAACTTGCTCAACCGGCAGCAGAGGACGCTCGAGGACGTCCGCTTCTCGACCTCGCAGCCGGCTGGGTATCCGGACACGATCCTGGATCCGAACCAGCAGCAGACCAACACCAACTACGGCAAGATCACGACACAACAGGCGCCGCGGCTCTTCCGCTTCGCGGCGAAGGTTTCCTTCTAGGTGGCTCGATGGACC
>JBOGJK010000579.1:0-2627 GCA_050745345.1 Thermoanaerobaculia bacterium | reverse complement strand
CATTCTTCCCGGCGTCTGGCCACCGTCGCGGAAGCTCGATTCGAGGGAATTGCGTGCGTGACCGTCGGATTAAGAGTCCCGGGCCGGGGTTGTATCGGCGTTCAGAGGCGTTCGGACAGAAAGAGATCTGTCCAGGCTCGTCCATGATTGGGCCCCGAATCTGGCCCGTAGGCTACATGTTCGGCTACACGCTCCTACCCCTCAACCGCACGCAGCGGGCCCCACCCCGAGTCATACGGCCGGAAGCGGGACTGCCAGATGTTCGTGGCGAACGGTTCGTTATCGGGCATCGGGGGGCAGTGCCGCAGGGGATGCGCGCGTCAGGGCCGAAGCGTTGGGCATGACCACCCGATTGTGGCGCCTCTTGAGCGCGCTCGTCTTCACCACTGCACTACTGCCGATGGCCGCAGCAATCGCTGATCCGCAGCTCAGGCCAGGCGACCGGTTCAGCGGTTTCGGCGACAACGGCGAGGTCTCCGTTCCCATGCACGCGGTCGGGTCGATCGCGCGAGCGGTGGTCGTCGCACCAGGCACGACCGATAGCGCCTATGCCGTGGGCTCCAGCGACGGTGACCTGCTCGTTACCCGCTTCGATCCTCGTGTGACGGTGGGCACGTCGCGGTACTACGTGTCCTGGCGACACTTCCTGCGGTTCCCGGTCGCCGTGGAAGGGCGCGCGGCGGCGTTGACCGGCGACGGGTCACTCCTTGCCGGCGCCGATGGCGAAGGTGGGTTCGCGTTCGCCCGCTACGGAGGGACGGGGACGATCGACCAGAGCTTCGGGTCCCGGGGTCAGGTCACGACACCGTTGGGCGCCTCGGCTCGGCTGGCAGGGATCTATCTGCGGCCCGACGGGTCGTTCCTGGCTGGCGGTACGGTGGATGGGCAGCCCGTGCTGGTCGGGTACCGTGCCGACGGCCAGCTGAATGCGTCCTTCGGTAGCGGAGGTGTCAACCGCCTTCCTGGTGGCCCGCTCGAATTGCGCGCCATGGGCGGTGATTCCGGCGGAAACGTGGCGCTAGCTGGGACGTCGGACGGGAACCTTGTCGTTGTCCGAGTGGACGCGGCGGGTCAGATCGACGCCACCTTCGGCGACCATGGCTTCGCTCGTTCAGACCTCGGGGGCGACGACATCCTCAATTCCGTGGCTATCGACGGCGCGGGGCGGGTGGTCGCTGGGGGCGTGACCGCGAGGGCCTCGGGCCGCCAGGCGGTGGTCTGGCGGCTGACGGCGAGCGGGCAACCGGACGCGAACTTTGGTGCTGGAGGCGCAATAGTCACGGCCCTCCGCGATGGCGACGGCGCCGTCGAGGCCCTGACTCTTTTGGCAGACGACCGCATCCTTGTGGTGGGCGAGGCAGGCGGCGACATCGTTGCAGCCCGCTTCCTTACCAACGGTGCCCCCGACGGCGGCTTTGTCGACGGGTCGGCCGATTGGGTCGCCAGGAACCATCTGCCGGGAGGTGTGGCCGAGGGCGTCGCCCTCGACGCCGAGGGCTACGCCGTGTTTGTCGGCGAGCTGGCGGCCGGAAACGACGGCAGAACCAGGGAGTACGGCTTCGGCGTGTTCTTTCCGAACGGGTTTCAGGGTCGGATGGCGCCAGATCCCTTGCGATACAGCTCGATCTCGTCACTCGCCACCTACCCCGACGGTCGGATCCTTGCGGCGGGAAGCGACTGGAACGCAACCGACTTCGGGATCAGCCGGTTCCGCGCCGATGGCGCGGTGGACACCTCCTTTGGCCGGACCGGTCGACTCAACACCGACATTGGTCCTCAGGATCGGTTCCGTAAGGTCTTCGCTCTGCCCGACGGTGGCGCGCTGGCCGCCGGTCGAGCCGATACCCGAATCGCTGCTGTCCGTTACCGACCCGATGGCTCCCTAGACCCGTCGTTTGGGGACAACGGTGTCGTCCTTATTCCAATCCCCGGCCCGATCTACGGGGGGTCGTCGGGGGTGGCCAGGGATGATCACGGTCGGCTGTTGTTGGCTTGGTCGTACGGTGATGTCCACGCTGACAAGCTCGTGATATTCCGCATCCTTGCTGACGGGTCGCTGGATCCATCTTTCGGCACGGCCGGTCGCGTCATCACAGCCTTCGATGGCGGGATCGGGGTGTCCAACATGGCCACGGTGCTCGACGACCGGCTTCTCATCCTGGCCAGGACCAGCGAAGCCCCCTCGATACGGGTCCTGCGCTACCGGGAAGATGGAACACCGGACAGTTCCTTTGGAATAGCCGGGGAATCCGCAGTGCCGGACGCCGCCGGCCGTGTCTATGCGCTGGAGCCAATGTCGGGTGGCGCGTACCTACTCGCCGACGGTTTTCGCCTAAGCCGTTACGACGACCATGGTCGGTTGGATCCGTCCTTCGGCCAGTCGGGAGTTACCGAACCGATCGACTTCCCGCCGGAAACTGGAGATCACACGGAAGCCGTCGGGGACATCGTCGTTGCCGATGACGGGTCCATCATCGCCGTAGGGCAGGCCGACCTCGCCCCCGTAATTGTTCGATACGGTCACAACGGTGCTGTTGATCGAGCCTTCGGGTCGAGCGGGATCCTGCGGGAGGAAAGGCCTTCCCAAGCCTTCTCTGCCGTTCTTGTCCTATCCGACGGGTCAATCC
>JBOGJK010000578.1:0-1841 GCA_050745345.1 Thermoanaerobaculia bacterium | reverse complement strand
AGAACGATCTGGTCGCGTGGGAGGCGTCGCGACCGCCGATCTGTGAGTTCAGCCGCGTGGAGTTCGCGGCGCAATTTGCCGAGAGCACGGGGTGTCCGCTGCATTTCGTGCACTTCAGCACGGCCCGTAGCGTGGAGATCCTCAAGCGATATCTGGACCGGGGCGTCGATGTGTCCGCGGAGGCCGTCCCCCACACCTTGACCGTGAGCAAGGACGCCTGGGACGAGGTCGGGGTGTGGGGGAAGTTTGTGCCGCCGCTCCGGGGATGGGACCAGATCGACGCGCTGTGGAATGGGATCCGGGCAGGCATCATTCGTCACATTGCGACGGATCACTGCGCGTGGACGCGCCTGGAGAAAGAGCAGAGCGGTGGCAAGTTTGGAAACGTGTGGGAGGTGCCGCCGGGGATCTCGAATGTCCATGGACACTGGTTGCCGGTGCTCATGACGGAGGGCGTCCGGAGGGGCCGAATCAGCCTTCAGAAGCTGGTCGAGGTCTGTTGCGAGAACAACGCCAGGCGATTTGGACTGTACCCGCAGAAGGGCACGATCAAGGAAGGTGCCGACGCGGACATTCTGGTCCTCGACCCGAGGACCGAGCACGTGGTGGATGAAGCCTTCTATCACGGACGCGATTCGACGATCTCGATCCACATGGGGCAGCGCCTGGTGGGCAAGCCCTGGGTCACGATGGTCCGAGGACAAATCGTTGTGCGGGACTGGAAGACCGTGGCGGAACCGGGCGTCGGCCGGTACACACCGGCGCCCCGGATGTGAACCCCGACCGTGCGTGACAGTTCACTCGGCGCGTTCTGGAGCGAGGTCGTGGCGTTCGCCAGGGCCGAGGTCCTGCCGCACATCCTCGAGTGGGATCGAACTGCGGCGGTGCCTCGTGAGCTCTGGCGGACGCTGGGCAAGAAAGGCTGGCTCGGTCTCCCGTTGCCATCCGAGTGTGGCGGCTCCGGAGCCAGCGCGAGACGAACTGCCGTGGCCTTGGACGCCTTTGCGTACGGATCCAAGGATCTGGGGATCGTGAATTCCTGGGGCTGCCACATGGCAATGGCCGGCATGGCCATCGTAGCCGGCGGATCCGTCGAGCAACACCGGCGATACCTTCCTCACATGGCGACGGGGGAGACGATCGCGTCCTTCGCGCTCACGGAGCCGGAGGCTGGCTCTCATGCGGCCGCGATCCGGACGCGTGCGGTGCGCGCCGGCGACGGGTACGTGCTCGACGGGGAGAAGTGTTTCGTCACGAACGGGCCGATCGCCGATCTCTTCGTCGTGATTGCCCGGATGGAGGTGGACGGGAAGGAGCGGCCAACGGCCTTCATCGTGGAGCGTGGCGCGCCGGGGCTCGTCGTCCAGCCGCAACGCGAGAAGTCGTGCATTCGGACGTCGCCCCTCTGTGACCTTCGGCTCGAGCACTGTCGGGTGGCGGCGTCGCAGCGTCTCGGCGAGCCGGGTCGTGCATTCGAGACACTGGTCCTCCCGGCCCTCGACTGGGACCGCTGTGTCGTCTGGGCGGGACGACTCGGACGGCTTCGGAACATTCTCGAGGACAGCGTCGCATATGCACGGCGCCGGCAGCAGTTCGGCAAGCCCATCGGGCAGCATCAGGCCATCGCCTTCAAACTGGCCGACATCAAGGTCGCACTCGCCGCCGCGGAGCAGCTGTTGTCCCGCGCGTTGTCTGACCTGGACGAAGGGCGCTCGGCTCGGGTCTCGGCCGCAGTGGCCAGGCTGTTCCTGGGCGAGTCCGTGATGGCCGCCGCCGCCGATGCCGCGCAAGTCTATGGCGGCTACGGCTTCTACCCGGGGAACCACGTGGAACGGTACTAC
>JBOGJK010000577.1:0-7208 GCA_050745345.1 Thermoanaerobaculia bacterium | reverse complement strand
GCGTACGAGCGTCTCTTCGGCAGGCCCGCGCGGGCCTCGGCCGCCGCGGGATGGACGGCGACGGCGGCCTCGCTCGCCGCCGAGGAGGAGCGCGGCCTTCTCTACACATCGAAAAGCCGCGGGGGAGCGCCCTTCTTTCCGGAGGCCGGCGGGCGCGCCTTCTCGACCCTCGAGATTCCCTCGACGCTGCCGACCCTCGACGAGACCCTCTCGTGGGAGCATCTCGGCTCGGACGACGACCAGCGCGGCTACTTCCGCAACGCCGTGCGCTCAACCGAGGTGCACACGATCCACACCGAGGTCGAAGGGCGCTCCAGGCTGCCGCTCTTTTCGCGCATCCTCGAAGACTGGCGCGCCGCGGGCGTCGGCTTCCTCACGCTCGAAGAGCTCGCCGCCGAAGCTCTGGCTCGCCGCGAGACGATCCCCGTGCGCCCGCTCGCCCGGACGACGCTGCCCGGCCGCGGCGGCACGGTCGCCACCGGCTGGGTCGAGGACCCGGGAAGGGGCATGCCGGGCGCACGCGTGTGCTAGCGTCGGCGCCGCCATGGAGTGGTCCGGCCAGAGGGTCCTCATCACGGGCGGCCTGGGCTTCATCGGCTCGACCCTGGCGATCCGGCTCGTGGGCGAGGGCGCCGAGGTCTCGATCTGCGACGCGATGATCGAAGGCTACGGCGCCAACTTCGCCAACATCCGCGAGATTCGCGAAAGGGTCGAGGTCCACCTGTCCGATGTGCGCGACGAAAACGTGATGGGGCACCTCGTGGCGGATCGGAGCATCGTGTTTCATCTGGCGGCTCAGGTCTCCCACGTCATGTCGCTGTCCAACCCCTACCCCGACATCGACATCAACATCAAGGGGACGGCCGCCGTCCTGGAGGCCTGCCGCAAGAGAAATCCTTCCGCGGTCGTGGTGCGGTCCGGGACGCGCGGGCAGTACGGCCCCGCGATCCGGTTGCCGTTGCGTGAGGACGCGCCGTCCGATCCGCGCGGCCTCTACGAGATCTCGCAGCTGTCCGCCGAGATGATCTGTCGTGCTTATACGCGCATCCATGGCATACGGACGGTGCCGCTGCGGCTGACCAACGTCTACGGCCCGCGCGCGCAGATGAAGCACTCGCAATTCGGCGTCGTGAACTGGTTCGTGCGCCTCGCTCTGGACGGCAGACCGATCCCGGTCTTCGGTTCCGGAAAGATTCTGCGTGACTTCCTCTATGTGGACGACTGCGTCGAGGCGCTGGTGAAGGCCGCGCGGGAGCCCGCCGCGGTGGGTGAAGTCCTCAATGTCGGCAACGATCGCGCTTCGACCTTCCTGGAAGTCGCCGAAACGTTGCGGGAGCTGATTCCCGGGACGTCGATCGAATTCACCGACTTCAGTCCCGAGCGCAAGGCCCAGGAGCCCGGCGACTTCGTGTCCGACATCACCAAGATCCGCAAGCTGCTCGGCTGGGAGCCGAAGGTGGGGCTTACGGAAGGGCTGCAAAGGACCGTCGATTTCTACAGGGAGCGGCGGAAGGACTATTTCTGACGATGATCTCGATCCATCCGACGGCGCTGGTCGCGAGCAAGACAATCGGCGAAGGCACGCGCATCTGGGCGTTCTGCAACATCCTCGAAGGGGCGGTGATCGGGCAAAACTGCAACATCTGCGACCGCTGTTTCATCGAGAACGATGTCGTGATCGGAGATCGGGTCACGGTGAAGTGTGGTGTCTCGCTCTACGACGGTCTTCGGCTCGAAGACGACGTCTTCGTCGGCCCGGATGTTTCCTTCGCCAACGACCCCAGGCCCCGCAGCGGCGTCTACCTGTCATCGCATCCGCAGACGGTGATTGGCACCGGCGCATCGCTGGGAGCATCCTCGGTCATCCTGCCCGGCGTCCGCATCGGCCGCTTCGCGATGGTCGGGGCTGCCTCTCTCGTGACGGCAGACGTGCCGGACTTCGTCCTGGCGTACGGAAGCCCGGCGCGGCCGCAAGGCTACGTCTGCCGGTGCGGCAAGACGCTGCGCTTCGCACAGGGCCGCGGCGATTGCCTTTGCGGCCGGCGCTACGCGCAGGGAGCCGGAGCCGTCGTGAGCGAGATATGAAGGTCGCTTCGGCGCCCGGGGGTGTTCGCGTGCCCTTTGGGGCTCTCGAAAACGACTACCGCGCCCGGCGGCAGGCGATCGATGCCGCCGCGATGCGCGTGTTCGCCAGCGGCCGGTTCATCCTCGGCTCCGAAGTGTCCGCTTTCGAGGCGGAGCTGGCCGAATACCTGGAGGTTGCCTCCGTCGTGGCCTGCGGCAACGGAACCGAGGCCATCGCCTTGATGCTGCTGGCCGCCGGCGCGAAAGCCTCGGACGAGGTCCTCATTCCGGCCAATGTCTGCGTTCCTGTGCTGGCGGGCGTGCGTCTGGCCGGCGCGATCCCCCGCCTGGCGGACGTCGACGAGGAGACCCTGACGCTTTCCGCCCGAAGCGCCGAACCCTCTCTCACGCCCAGGGTCCGCTTCCTCCTGCCCGTGCATCTCTATGGCGGCGTGGCCGATTGTTCCGGGCTCTCGAGCCTGGCAGCCGATCGCCAGCTCGTTCTGCTCGAGGATTGCGCACAGAGTCACGGCGCGGCCTGGCGGGGCAAAAAGACCGGAGCCTTCGGGCAGGCTGCGTCCTTCTCGTTTTACCCGACCAAGAATCTCGGCGCCTACGGCGATGGCGGAGCTGTCGCCACGTCAGACCCCCTTCTCGCCGAGCGGGTCAGGCGGCTGCGCCAGTACGGCTGGTCTCGCCGCGACGTGTCCGAGATCGAGGGAAGGAACTCTCGCCTCGATGAGCTCCAGGCCGCCATCCTGCGGTGCAAGCTCGGCTCGCTCGACGAGGAAAACGCCCGACGCCGCGAGACCGCGAACCGTTATGACGAATCCCTCCGTGACCTCCCGGTTCGGCGTCTCGCAAGCCGCCCGGGCGCCGTGCCGGCCTGCCACCTCTATCCGGTTCGAACCGACAGCCGAGACGACTTGCGGCGCCATCTGGCGGCGCGCGGCGTCGAAACGGGGATTCACTACCCCGTGCCCCTGCACCTGCAGCCCGCGTACTCTTTTCTGGGATATCGAAAAGGCGATTTCCCCGTTTCGGAGCGCGCCTGCGAGACCGTACTGTCGCTGCCGATCTACCCGGCGCTCACGCAGGACCAGGTCGCCCTCGTGATCGCCGCCGTGCGCGAGTTCTTCGAGGGGGATCCATGACGAGGCGCGATCGGATCTCGGTCGTCATCCCGGTCTATTTCAACGCGGCGACGCTGCCGCGCCTGACCGAGCGCCTTCGGTCCGTCGCATCGTCCGCCGACTACGACCTCGAGGTCATCTTCGTGGACGACGGGTCCGGGGACGAGTCCTGGGCGAAGATCCTCGAGATCGCGGGCCTTTGGCCTGCCGCCCGCGGAGTGCGCCTGACGCGCAATTTCGGGTCGCAGATGGCGATTCTCGCCGGCCTGCGGGAGGCCTCGGGAGAGGCCGCCGCGGTCCTCTCGGCCGACATGCAGGAGCCGCCGGAGCTGCTTGCGAAGATGGTCGACGCCTGGCGCCGCGGAGCCACTGCGGTTCTCGCGGTTCGGAACAGCCGGCCGGAGACCTGGCCCACCCGCGCGGCCTCCGGCGTCTACTACCGCACCCTTCGCCGCCTGGCTCTTCCGGCGATGCCGGACGGCGGCTTCGACTGCTTTCTGATCGGACGGACCGCGATCGAGTTCCTGATCGACAGCCACGAGGTCCACGTGTCGCTGCCGGGGCTGCTCCTCTGGAGCGGCTTTCCGGTGGCCCTGGTTCCCTACGACCGCGTCGCCCGCGATGAGGGGCGCTCGCGCTGGACCCTTGCGAAGAAGCTCAAGTACTTCATCGACTCGGTCATCTCGTTTTCCTACGCGCCCTTGCGTTGGATGTCTGTCGCCGGAACGGCGCTCGCGCTGACGTCGTTCGCCTACGCCGCTTTTCTCGTTTTCTTCAAGCTGACCCACCGCCAGGTGATCGAGGGGTGGACGACCACGATGGTCGTGTTGGCGTTTCTCTCGGGTGTTCAGCTTCTCTCTCTTGGCATCCTGGGAGAGTACCTGTGGCGGACGCTCGACGCGGCGCGGGCACGCAAGGGCTTCCTGGTGCGGGAGCGCACCCGCATGGAGACTGGCGAGAGGGCAGAGCCGGTCTCGCTCAAAAAGAGCGGCCCTTGACGCCCTTCACCAGAATGAGGCCTCCCTGGTGCCTCACCCACGGAACCGCATCGGCCAGCCGATCCGTCAGACGAAGCAGCTTCTCGGCCGCAGCCGGACCCACGAGGTTCACAAGATGCGGAGGCAGGAACACGCTCGTCCGCGTCTTGACCCGGGCATCATGCGGCTCCAGCCACATCTGGAGATCACGGCGGGAGATGAGAGGCTCCGCGCCAGCCTCCTCGTGCCAGAGAGGCAAGACCCTCTGGAGAACATCGAAAAGGCCGCGAAACACCGTCTTGTTGTTCTCGGATCCGAAGTACGTTCCTCCCGCCTTCAACACGCGCATGATCTCGCCGCAGGCCTGGGCCGGATCCGGCAGGTGGTGCAGAACGCCGTAGGTCACGACGTAGTCGAATCGGTCCGACACGAAGGGGAAACGGCTGGCGTCCGCGACCAGGAAGTCCGTCGAGGCCCGTCCCCCGGCCTTTCGAATCCGATCTCTGGCCTGGCGCACGAGCGGCTTCGAGATGTCGAAGGCGATGATGTCGAGGTCCAGATCGATCCAGGGAAAGGTGCTGCGTCCCTGCGCGCACGCGACGTCCAGCAGCTTTCCGCCGGGTCGAACTTCGCGACGCCATTCTCCAAATGCGATCGCGTCCGCCGCGCGCCAGAACGGCGTCGCTTCGTAGGTGCTGTACGTCTGCTCCTCGTTGTCGGCGTACCAGTCGAAATGCTCCTGCTGGCGCCGCACTGCCTCGGCGTGCTTGTTCCTGGAATCTGCGGTCCGAGCGGGGAGGCCCAGTGTCTTGAGAGAGTCCTGGTGCGAACTTGCAAACCGCGCGCGATCTTGTTCGTAGGCGAGTTCGCCATGGAGCAGCTCGAGGATCCCGTCTTCCACGGGAAACCAGGCTTCGCAAGCCGAGCACGACACCACGCCGGTCACCGTCTCGCCACACGCGTCGACCTCGAACGGCGCGTGGTGCAACGGATGGCTCTGGCACGCGGGGCATCGAAGAGTTGCCGCGACTGTTGCTTTCACGACTCGCTCCCGCCGTACCGTGCCATCGCTTCCCTTCCGCGTTATCCTGTTCGGTGTGAGCGGGAACGGCGATCGAGAGGGTCTCGGCCTTCGGAGGACGCGCGATCGACGCACGCGATTCTAGCACTCGCCCGCGCTCGGAGTGGACGCCGGCACGGCGCGAATGGCTCGTGGGTGCCGCGGCTTCGCTTCTCGCGGCGGGAATTCTTCTTGCGCCGCTTTCCGAAGGCGTTCCGAAGGCTTCCGACCTGCGATACCACCTGGGCGCCACCGCTCAAGTCCTGACGAGCCTCGAGACCGGCGATCTGTATCCGCGATGGCTGTCCGGGTTCAACGACGGCTGGGGAGAGCCCACGCTCGTTTTCTATCCGCCCGGACTCTACTTCGTGTCGGCGCCGCTCGCGGCGCTGTTGCGGGGCGACGTCCTGGCGGGCCTCTACGCCGCAGTCGGCCTCTTCTCTGTCGCCGGCGGCCTCGGCGCCTTCGCCTTCGTGCGTCGGCGGTTCGGACCGGCGGCGGGCGCTCTGGCTGCGATCGCCTTCGGGCTCATGCCGTTCCGCGTCTTCGAGGTCTATGCGTCGGGCCTCTACTCCTCGTTCGCGGCATGGAGCCTCCTGCCCTGGGCGTTTCTGGCGCTCGAAAGCTGCGCCGACGACGGGCCAGCGTCCGGCTCGCGGCCACAAGCGGCGGCCTGGCCCGTGATCTTCGCGGCGATGGCGTTCCTGAATCTGCCGGCTGCGGTGCTTCTGGCGTACCTCACCGCCGCGTGGCTCGCGGTTCGCGTGATCGCGACTCGCCGGGTGCGCGGGGCACTTCGAGTGGCCCTGGGTGGCCTTTGGGGGAGTGCCATCGCCGGCGTCCACCTGATCCCCGCCATCGCCGAGATGCCCACGGCGCAGATCCTCGGCGCCGACCTGTACCTGGGCAATTTCCTCTTTCAGCCGGGCAGTTCCGGGATGAGCGCGGGACTGCAGAGCGTGTTCGATCGGATGGGGCTCTTTTCCGCGCTGGTGCTCGCCGCGTCGCTTTGCTCTCTCGAGGCGGCGCGGCAGCGCGGCGCGTTCCCGGCCGGGGACCCGCGGCGAGGCTGGGCACTTCTGCTGGCGGTCACCGGCGGCACCTCGCTCTTCTTCGCGACGCCGGCCGCCCGATGGGCCTGGGAGGAGCTTCCGTTCCTGCAGAAGGTCAACCTGCCGTGGCGCCTGCTCGAGCCGCTGGGCTGCGCAGCGGCTTGCGCAGCCGCGGCTGCGGTCGCCTGGATTGCGCGGGGCGGGGTGCTGCCGCGGACGGTCCGGCTCGCCGTTGTCGTCTTCTTTCTCGGACTGGGCGCCTGGGGCCTGGTCTTCGACGCCGCGCTCTCCGCGGCCAACGGAAAGTTCTCGGCGGCCGACTGCCGAGCGGCGATCCCGCAATTCGCGCGCATGGAGGCGTACTTTGTTCCGAAGGGGGCACGGCGCCCCGCCGAGCTCAAGGGTGTGCCGCCGCTGGCCTGCGACCAGCCTTGCCGCGTGGCCGTGCTCGAGGAATCTCCGGCGCGGCGCCGCTTCCGGGTGACCGCGCAGGCCCCTCTTCATCTGGCCGTGCGGACCTACTTTTTCCCGGGCTGGACCGCCCAACGAGTGATTGGCAGCTCGGCGCAGCCTCTCGCAGTTGGCCAGGAGCCGGGCACGGGCCGGATCGTCGTCGATCTGCCGGCGGGCGAGAGCCTCGTCGTCCTGCGCTTCGGGACCACCCCGGCCCGCCGGATTGGCGGCGCCGTGTCCCTGGCGGCGCTGCTCGCGTGGGTCGCCTGGCTGATCAAGAGGAACGTTCACCGCCGGCGCGTGGCGACGAGAGCCGCCGCGACGGCCAGCAGGCCCGCCCCCTGCAGCGCCGCGCCCCGGTGAAACGGCGCGCGGTTCCAGGCAAACGCGATCCGGTGGCGTCCGGAGGGCACGGCGACGGCGAGCTCCCGGGCGTTGGCCACGAGAACGGCGGCGGGGCGGCCGTCGA
>JBOGJK010000576.1:0-3753 GCA_050745345.1 Thermoanaerobaculia bacterium | reverse complement strand
GGCCCGCTCAGCGCGTGCGATCGAAGAGCAGTCGGCTCGCTCGGCCCGCTCCGCGCGGTCCACAGGCGGCGACGACAACGCCTAGCTTTCCTGGGTGTCCCGGCGAAAGCGCCCCTCTCGGGGCGCTTTCTTTTTTCTCACCAAACGATGCTCTGGAGCCAGCGGCGGACGACGCGCCAGGCGCGGGCCGCGTAGGAAGCGCGTCGGGAATAGATCTTTGCCCGGACGAGCGTGCCCGGCCGGAGACGACCATCGGGGTTGTCGAACACCGCACGCGCGACGAAACGGTCGGGAAGCAGGATCGGAGGAGCAGGATCTCTGGCGCCGTCCGCCGTCCGGGGTTGGTCGAGAGTTGCCGGTGAGACGAGCGCGACTGTCCCCGCGATCGCTTCGAACGGCTGCTGCCCGACCAGAGCTCGCACGGACGCTCCCTCCCACAGGTCGTCGAGAAGCCGCTCCGAGACGGGAAGGTCCGCCACCATCTTGCGGCAGTCTCCGACTTCGGCCAGGACCGTCCCGGCGGCCATGAAGCGGTTCTCGAGATCTTCGATCCGGGGCGTCAGAATGCGCCCGGGAATCGGGCTGCGTAGAACGAGTCGCTGGTGCCGCGCCTCTTCGCTCCGGACGGCCACGTCCGCCGCGAGCTCGCGGGCCTCTGTTTCGTACACTTTCGAGGCCGCAGCTTCCTGCCTGGCAGCGCTGGCCGCTCTCGAGAACAACTCGCGCTGGGCCACGAAGTGGGCACCATCGGCATCCGACGCTTCGCTGGCGAGGAGAAAAAGCGGCTTGCCCTCGGGAACCACATCGCTCTCGCGGGTCAACACCGAGATGACCCTGGCGTCCTCGGGAGCCTCGATACGCGCGACGCTCCAGGGGCGCAGGATGGCTTCGGCCGGGATCGTCCTTCGAGTCCAGGGGACGAGCAGAAGCACCAGGAGAACACAGCCCCCGGCCAGCAGAGGTCCTCGGGCTCGGAGGGACATGGCGACCTCCTTCTTGTCCAGATAGAAGAGACGAGCTGTCCGCGTGACGAGGCGGACGCGCTTGCGAAAGACGTAGTAGAGGGTGACGATCAGGAAGACGATCGCGAAATCAGCGAAAAGCTTGCTGTAGAGATTGTTGAAGATCCGGCTGATGAACATCATGATCACGCCGATATAGGCCAGAGCCGGGAGGCCGTACGACCAATAGATGCGGCGCCTGCGCCGGGACGCAACGGGCACCTCCACGTTGAGCCGGAGGATGTGCTTCTGGAAGAGCGCGCCGATGTACTTGAAGGAGTCCTCACGCAGGTCCGGCATCTCGAGGAAGCTCGTCAGCGCGTGATAGCCGTCGATCTTGATCAGGGGATTGATGTTGAAGAAAATCGTCGATATGCCGGTGAAGAGCATCGTCTTGTAGGCGAGCTCGTGCACCAGCGTGTCGGGGTAGGACACCACCCATAAGGCCGTCGCGGCCGAGCAGACAAATCCCTCGACATAGATGCCCGCCGTGTTGACCCAGAGACGGTGCCACTTGTTTTCGAACAGGAGAGCGTCGGTCGTGTCGCAGTAGAAGGCCGGAGTGAAGTAGAGAAGCGCTATGCCGATGTCATGAACGTCGCCGCCATAGATCTTCACTGCGTAGGCGTGGCCAAACTCGTGGAAAAACCCGAGAAAGCTCAGGATGAAGAAGAAGTGGAGGGCGTCGAGAAGCGGCTTGCGGAGGAAGGCGTAGAGCTCGTAGGTGCCGGTCCAGATGTCCTGGAAGTGCAATGCGAAAACTCCGACGGTCCAGGCGACGGCTACGCACCAGACCACGACGACGCGAGGCGACCAGATCCATCGAACGTACCTGGCTGTTCGGTCGAGGAACCGGTTGGGGTCGAGAACGTGGAACAGCAGAAAAAAGACGTTGAAGCCCTCGGCTTTCGCTTCGGCGGCTCTCTGCCGGGCGGTCTTGACATTGGCGAGCAGGGAGAGATTCCGTTCTGCGGCGGAGCGGCCGATCAAGTCGATCTTCCGAAGCATCTCCTCGTACTCGAGAACGAGCGGGAGGTCGATCGGGTCCCACGGGTAGAGAGCGTTGTAGTCGACGACGATCTGGTCGCGCGTCCGCGTCTCGTCGAAGAGTTCGATCAATCGCCACTGGTGATTTTCGAAAATGTAGTACTTGAGGGTTTCGGGGTTCTTGGCCCACCAACGGACCTCGCCCATCTGGACCTGGCGCCGGATCACGAGATCCGCGCGGAGGCCGGGCTGGTCTGCGGCGGCGCCGCGCTTTGCCGCCAGGGCCTCGGCCCCCCTGGCTGCAGCGGCGAGCGGAACCAGCGATGTGGCGCGCCGAGGCGCGCTCACGGCAGGAGGGGCCAGAGCTTGTTGAAGAGCCAGCGGGCGGGTTTGCGCAGCAGGAGCGTGACGATCCGCCGCTGGCCTACCCGGATCTTGGCCCGGCCGAGCATCCCGGTCTTGAGTAGCCCGTCGGAGTTCGAAATCGAAACCTCCGCCACGACAAAGCGGTCCTTCCCCTCTTCGCGGATGCGAGCGCCGACTCGGATGACTTCGCCTGAGAACGTGCGGGTCGGATAGGGAAAGAGTTTTGCTTCGGCCGGCTGCCCCGAGAGAATGAGCGAAGAGTCTTCCTCGGGAATCGCCACTTCCGCAGCCACCGTCCCCACATCCGCGACAACGCAGAACTCCGCTCCCCGGGAGAGGTTTTGCCCGACTCGCTCCTCGAGCCGGGGCGTGACGATGACGCCGGCCGCCGGCGCACGGAGCTTCGTGCGGGCGGAACGCTCCTCTTCCATCGATATCCTGGCCTTGAGCTCGTCGAGGCGCGATTGAGCCTCGAACATCGCCGCAGAGTTACCGGCTTCGCTGTGACGCGCGATATCGCTCTGGGCTATCTGGTAGGCGGCGCGAGCGCTTGCGAGGGAAGCGAGGTAGGCCTCGTCCCGCAGCGTCGCGATGACGTCTCCGCTCTGCACTGAGTCCCCTTCGCGGTGAAGGACCGAGGCCACGATGCCGTCGACCCCCGCGGTGACTGCGGCTCGCTTGCCGGGCAGGATGCGTGCGGGCCCGTCGATCCGCAGCCTCCACGGAACGAAAAAGAGGATGATCACGGCGATGGCTGCGCCGACACCCCAGGCCCTGCGGCGCTGCTTCGGGATCTCAAAGAGCCGGCGCCGCTTCTCCAGCAGCGGCTTCAAGAACCCGACGAGCGGGACCTGCCGATAGAGCTGTGCGTTGCGGACCGCGACCGTGGCCTGGTTGACGAGGATCGCGAGCAGGTCGCGGGTCTCCTCGTCGAAGACAACCGGCTCCCTGCACTCGAAAGCCAGGACGCCGAGCTTGCCCTCCTCGTCCTTCAGTATGGCTCCGTAGAACGCCCGGTTGCCGCTGTCCTGGAAGAAGGCGCGGAACTTCTCTTCCGTTTCCGGCCGGTCGGCGGCCAGCGTCCCGTCCTCGCGCTGCGTCACGTTGACGTCGCTTCCGGAGAAAAAGACCCATTGGAGCAGCTGTTCGGTGCGGCTGATGGAGGGGTTCTTGCGGTCGATCTCCAGGACCCCGGAAACGGCCCCCAGACGCAGGCGCCCGCGGTCCATGATGGCGATCGCGGCGCGGTCGTAAGTGATCAGGGCCGAGGCGCCGTTGACGACGGCCTTCATGACACGGTCGAGGTCGAGGGTCGACGTGATCTCGCGGCTGACGGCGAGCAGCGCGTCGAGCTCTTCGACCTTCTTCTCGGCCTCGTACCGGCGCGCGTTGCGCAGGG
>JBOGJK010000575.1:0-6651 GCA_050745345.1 Thermoanaerobaculia bacterium | reverse complement strand
GCGCAGGGTCACGCCGATCGCAAGCGAGGTTAGAACGAGCGGGAGAAGCCTCCACCGGAGGCCCGCGACGCTCGCAAGCGTCATGACGGCGGAGAGCAGCACCGCGCCGGCGGCTCCCGAGAGCACGACTCGGGCCGGGTACCCGAGGAAGCGGTAGGCAGCGTGTTGCAGGATCGGTCCTCCCACGAGCGGGAGCAGCAGGAGCGAGCCGAGCCAGAGAGCTCCCGCACTCACCCGTCGAGCCTCCAGACCGTTCCCTGAGGGACTCGGAGAAGACAGCGGGCGCGCGGAAGAGGCGGGGGCTCGCCGCCCAGCACGATCAGGAAGTCCATCCGGGGCCCATCCGGGAGGAAGGCCTGCAGCGCGCTGACGACGTTTCGATTCGGAAGCAGCCCCGCCGCCAGCTGGTAGGCGTAGATTGTCTCCTCCGCGTTCCTCGAGGCTGCCCCGACGGCCACGTGCGCTCCCTCGGGAATGAGGGAGGAGGCCTGCAGGAAGAGGACGAAGGCCGGGCCCGCGCCGGGATCGCGCGCGCGATCGAATGGCGTCGCGACGGGGCGAAGCAGCTCGCGCGGGGGCGGGAGACGCAGCAGTGCCACGGCCACGAGAAGCGCGGATCCCGCGAGCGGAATCCCGGCGCGCTTCATCCGTTTGCGCGGGGCTAGCGCGGCGCCGGACCCGGCGCGTCCCCGAGCGTCCGCTCGGCCATCGCGCGCACCCTCAACGCGAGCTCCAACAGGCGCTGCCTGCACCGCTCGCGCCGGCGTGCCGCCTCGAGGGTCCGCGGGTGGCTTTGCCGGAGGCGATTCCCGCGATGATCTCCCGCTTCCTCGCCTCGTCGATCCCGGCCCACCCGTGCGAGGCCCGCATGACCCGACTATACGTCGCCGGCAAGGCTGCCGTCGGGGCCGGGTGGGGCGAGGCGGCGAAGTCTGGCGAGGTTTGCCCGGTCGAAGTCGAGCGCCTCGTCCTTCGGGGTCTCGAGGAACTTCGAGACGGCCGCCAGCAGCGGGTCGCGCATGAGGTTGCGAAAGCCCTTGCGGCCGATCTCTCCCTTGCCGATGTGCTCGTGGCGGTCCACGCGGGATCCGCGCGGCTTCTTCGAGTCGTTGACGTGGATCGCGGCGACGCGCTCGAGGCCGACGGCGCGCTCGAGGGCCGCCATGGTCTCTCCGTACCCTTCGCGGGAGACGAGGTCGTAGCCGGCGGCGTGGACGTGGCAGGTGTCGAGGCAGACGGCGACGCGCGCCGGAACTCGGACGGCCCCGAGGATGTCGCGCAGGTGCTCGAACCTCCAGCCTACGGAGGACCCCTGGCCGGCCGAGGTCTCGAGCAGGACGCGCACGCGGGTCTGCGCCGTGCGGCGGAAGACTTCATCGAGAGAAGCGGCGATGCGCGAGACACCGGCCGTCTCGCCCTCGCCGCCGTGCGAGCCGGGATGGAGGACCAGGTCCCGGATGCCGAGGCGGTGACAACGGAGGACCTCGTCGGCCAGCGCCGCGGCCGACTGCCGGCGCAGCGCCTCGGCGGGCGAGGCAAGGTTGATCAGGTACGACGCGTGCGCCGCGACGTGTCGCAGGCCCGCCGCGCGGACGGCGCGGCGGAAGTGCCGCGCCTCGGCCGCCTCGATCGGTTTGCCGATCCAGCGGGTGTTGTTCTTGACGAAGATCTGGAGGACGCGGCACCCGGTCGCGAGGCCGCGCTCGACGGCGCGCGGGGTGCCGCCGGCGATCGAATGGTGGGCGCCGAGGGGCAGGTCGAGCTCAGGACGGCTTCGACTTGTCGTCGTATCGCTCCAGAAGCTCCTGCCCGACCCGCCGCGAAACGAAGATCTGCTTCAGGTAGTTCAGGGACGTAATCGCGAGCGGCACGCCGGCCGCGGAGAAGGGCGCGCCCATGGCGGCCAGAGCCAGGTGCCGTGCCTTCTCGCTGCGCGTGTACTCGGGGTTGCGCAGGTCCAGCACACTCCCGTAGTAGCGGAACACCATCCTGTAGACTTCCGACAGGAGTGTCCGGAAACCCATCTCGCTTCCCCAGACGAAGCACTCGCCCGAGCGGACCTTCTCGAGAAACTCCGCAACGTTCTCCGCCTCCGCGACCGTGTAGACGAGCGCGAGCGGACCCAGCGTGTGCGCGTCGGAGCCGGCGACGAGCGAGACGGCGCCCTTCTTCTCCCGCACGACCGACATCAGGTCCTCGATCAGGCGGTTATGCTGTGAGGCCATCGCCCCGTTCTTCACCTCGAAGACGTCGAACATCCGGAGCATCTCGTCGAAGTAGCGGCGCGGAGAGTTGCGCAGCCGGTAGTTCTGGAACATATGGTTGGCGGAGGCGAGGATCCGCTCCTCGCGCAGGTAGGCGTGCAGGTCGTAGATGTCGCGCCGCCGCCGCTGGATCTCGGCGTGCTGCCGCTCGTCGATCCCGAAGACGTTCACGTGGATCCTCTGCCTCGTGTCGGGAAACCACGTCTCGACCTCTTCCGAGATGAAGAAGTCGGTCAGGTCCGGGTGCTTGTTCAAAAGATGGAGGCAGCCGTCGATCGAGTCGTGGTCCGTGATGGTCACGAAGTCCATGCCGCGCTCCTTGGCGATCCGGTAGACCTCCTCCGGCCGGTTGTAGGAGTCGCGGGTATTGGCGATCCGGAAGTACTTGAAGGTCGAGTAGACGGAGTGGCAGTGCAGGTCCGCCTTCTTGAAGCGGGGGTCGGCGAACCGCTGGGACGGGTCGTTCTCCTCGTTGGGCATGAGCCCCTTAAGGTCGCAAATCGCATGCCGGACTGTCAACGGAGAATCACCGCGTCGCGGCGAACCCCCTGCCCGTGTTAGCTTTCGCCGGATGGGCCGAGTTCTCTTCCGGGTGGCGTACGGCGCCCTGCTCGTCGTGATCTTCCTCGCGGCGGCCTGGATCGCCTTCCGGCGGTCGATCGTGGGGCGCTCGGTCACGGTGCCGGACCTGGCCGGCAAGTCGGTGCCCGAGGCCATCCGCATCGCGCAGGAGGCGGGCCTGCGCTTGGAGGAGCAGGCTGGCCGGGCCCGCCACGACGAAAAGATCCCCCGCGGGCGGGTCCTGCTGCAGCAGCCGGAGGGGGGCACGCTCGCCAAGCCCGCTCAGGCGATCCGGGTCGTCCTGTCGCTCGGGCCCCGGGAGCTCCGGGTACCGGACCTCGCGGGCCTGCCTCCCAGGGCCGCCGCGCTCAAGCTCGCCGAGGAGACGCTCCATCTGGGAAGCGTTTCCTGGTACCGGGACGCGGCGGCGCGCGCCGGCATCGTCGCGCAGGACCCGGAGCCCGAGTCGGTGGCCGCGCGCAACGTCGCCGTCGCGGTCCTGACCAACCGGGGGCTGCCCGAGACGCGCTTCGTGATGCCGGACCTGATCGGCCAGGACGCGGACAAGATGAAGGCGAGGCTGGAGACCTTCGGCTTCCGGGTGGGAAGCGCGCGCTACGAGTCGTACGAAGGTATCGCTCCCAACACGATCCTGAAGCAGTTTCCTCCCGCGGGCTATCCGCTCGCGAGCGGCGAGGTCGTTTCGCTGACGGTCTCCCGCCCGGCAGAGGGCCTTCCCGCGGGGCCGCGATGAGCGTTCGGATCGGGCCTTCGCTTCTCGCGGCGGACTTCGCGCGTCTGGCCGAAGCGCTTCGGATCGCGGAGGAAGGGGGCGCCGACCTCGTCCACGTGGACGTCATGGACGGGCACTTCGTGCCGAGCCTGACGATCGGGCCGCCGGTCGTGGCCGCTCTGCGGCGCTCGACGGGGCTGCCGCTCGACGTGCACTTGATGATCGAACGGCCCGAGGCGACGCTTTCGGATTACCTCGAGGCCGGGGCCGACTGGATCTCCGTTCACGTCGAAGCGACGCATCACCTGCAGCGCTGCCTGGAGCTGATCCGCCGGGGAGGCGCGCGGGCCGGAGCGGTCGTCAACCCCGCCACTCCCGCCGAGGCTCTGGACGCCTGCTGGGCGGACCTCGACTATGCCGTCGTCATGTCGGTCAATCCCGGCTGGGGAGGGCAGCCCTTCCTGCCGGAGAGCGTCGGCAAGGTGCGGCGGCTGAAGCAGCGGGCGCTCGCCGCGGGCGCGCGGGCGCCGATCGAGGTGGACGGGGGGGTCACGGCCGGCAACGCCGGCGCCCTGGCCGGGGCCGGCGCGGAAATTCTGGTGGCCGGCACGGCGATTTACGGGCAGGACGATCCGCGGCGCGCCATCGGGCTCTTGCGGGCCGCGGCGCAGGAGGGAGTCAGGGTTTGATCAGAGTTGGCGGGGGGAAGGTCGCCTTCGCGGCGGCTTTCATGCTCATCCTGGCGGGGGGCTGCTCCAGCACCAAGGCGCGAAAGCCCGACAAGATCACGCAGGAGCTGCTCTCGACCCCCAAGGAGGCCCTCTTCGAGAAGGGCAAGAGGCTGATCGACAAGAAGAAGTGGGAGCAGGGGCGCAAGTATCTCTCCTATGTCTTCGAGACGTACCCGAACGACGCCATGGGGCGGGACGCACTGCTGCTCGTGGCCGACTCCTACGTCAAGCAGGGGGGCGCCGCCGCCTACACGGAGGCGCGCTACCGGTACCGCGATTATCTGAACCGGTATCCGGACGCCCCGCGGCGGGACTACGCACGCTACCAGTACGCCTTCTGCTCCGACAAGGAGCATGAGACCCCCGACCGGGACCAGACCTCCACGCGAGAGGCGATCCAGCAGTACCAGTCCCTGATCCGGGAGTACCCGGACTCGGGCTTCGCGGGCGCCGCCCGCGAGAGGATCCGCCAGTTGATCGACCTGCTCGCCGATCACGAGTTCGGTGTCGGCTACTTCTACATGCGCAAGGGATCGCTCGGCTCCGCGATGGGCCGCTTCAGCGGTTTGGAAGAGCGCTTCCCCGACTACAGCGAAAAGGACAAGCTCTTCTACTACGAGGGACGCACGCTGACGCGTCTCGGCCGCCCCGAGGAGGCCGCCCGCTACTACTCGCGGCTGCTCGAGGAGTACCCGAAGAGCGACTACGCCAAGAGGGCCCGGGGCCGGCTGAAAAAGCTCAATGCCGCCCAGCCGCCCCCCGAGGCCAAGCAAGAGAAGCCGGCCGAGCCGCAGGCCTCCAAGAACTGAAAAGAAAGGGGCTTGTACCGATTTCGGACGGCGGCCTCGAAGGCCCGGCGTTTGACAGCAGGCTGGAAACCCACTAAATTTAAGTACAAGGCTATCTTCGCCGAATTTTTTTAAGGAGTGGCCATGCGTCTCCCCTCTTGTCGCATGCTGACGGTGGCTCTCGCGTTGCTGCCCGCCGCGTCTGGCCTGGCCCAGGCGCCCGAGCCGGAAGCCTCCCAGTTGAAGCAGGCCTCGACGGGCAGCCTCGAGTCGGCGCCCAGGCCGACCGGCTACGAGAGCGACCTGTACTGCTTTGGCTATCTCGGCGGCTCCGCGGACGCTTTCGTCGCGCGGGTCACGGGAGCGACCGACGTCGCCGAGCAGGTGGACTTCGTGACCAACGATCTGCTGTACGTCGATTCCGGCGCGGACCGGGGGCTGCAGCCTGGCGACGAGTATTGGCTCGTCACGCCCCAGGACGAGGTCCTGAGCCCGGCGACGGGTAAGAGCCTCGGGCGCTTCTACCAGTACCGGGGACGCGGCGTGATCCTGTGCATCACGGGCCGGTCGGCGACGATTCGGGTCACCGATTCGTGCACGGACATCCCGATGGGCGCCTACCTCAAGAAGTTCGAGCCGATCCCGATTCCGCTGGCGCGCAAGTCGCCGCCGGCCGTCGCGTGCGATCCTCCCTCCGGCAAGCCGCAGGGCCGCATCGTCTATTCGCGCGACGGTGTGGTGGCTCTCGGGCAGGACGCCGACGTGATCCTGGATCTGGGTTTCGCCAACGGGCTGGAGCCCGGCGACTTTCTCACGATCTATCGCTACTCGACCGGGCGCGTCTACGGCATCCAGCCGCAGGGCACCTACTGGGTCAACGTCCCGCCGCCTCCGGGTGTGGAGATTCCCCGGACCCACCTCGGAGAGATCTCGGTCCTCGAAGTGGGGGATCGCTGGTCGATCGGGCGCATCACCGACTCCTACCGGCTGATCGAAGTCGGCGACGAGGTGGAGCTGAAGTAGCCCGGGCGTCGAAAATTATTCGGAGAGGCGGCCCGGCCGCCTCTTTTTCTCTGCTCCCGGCGCGAGCCGCTTTACCGATTCCCGGCTCTTTCGAGTTGGCACGGAAAATCGCGCCGCCGCTGCCGCGATTCGAGCGACGCGCCAAGGGGTCGCTTGCCGCGCCGCTATCCGTTCCTTCTTCCCTCTGCTAAGATGCCCGCCTTCCACTTCGATTCTTTTTCTTGTGGGGGGAAGGAACGTGAATCTGGACGGGCAACTCCAGCAGATCATCGAGGAGCTCCTCGCCCACGGAATTTCGCTCGACCTGGCGAAGAAAGAATTCGAGAAGAAGTACATCGTGGGAGCGGTGCGGCGCTCCTTGGGAAACCTGGGGCGAGCGGCCCTCTCCCTCGGCATTCACCGCAATACGCTGCGCAACAAGGTGGGGATCCTGAACATCCGCCTCCCGCGGGAAAAGCACCGCGTCTCCCCGGACATCACCAAGAAGAAGTAAGAGCGCCGCGGACGGCCGACGGCCTCGGATCACCCTCTCCCCCCGGGAGAGGGCCGGG
>JBOGJK010000574.1:0-1969 GCA_050745345.1 Thermoanaerobaculia bacterium | reverse complement strand
CTCGGCATACACGTCCCAGCACAGGCAAGCGAAACCCCTGGCGTTCCGGACGCCGGAGGGCAGTGCCGCTTCCCGGATCACCGTCTGCATGGCGGCCGCCGTGGAGACGTTCTGGACGTGGAGGAATCCCGCCACGACGTCGGCGACCTGGACGCCCGTGTCGTCGATGTAGTTCTGCACTTCGACCTCGTGCCCGAGAAAGCGGAGCGTGCGCACGAGCACGTCGCCCAGCACGGCGTTGCGAAGGTGCCCGATGTGCGCAGCTTTGTTGGGGTTGATGTTCGTGTGCTCGACGACGATTTTGCCGCCCCGCGCCGGCTCGGGCGCGCGGGCAGTCAGCATGCCGGAGACGAAGCGCGTCCGGTCGAGGAACACGTTCACGTAGCCGCCCGCCTCGACGCGCGCTTCGCGCACGCCATCGGGAAGGGAAAGCGCGGCGGCAAGCTCCGATGCGATCGCGCGCGGCGCCCTACGCAGGCTCCTGGCGAGATCGAAGGCGACGGGCGTGGCCAGGTCTCCGAGCGACACCTTCGGCGGCCGTTCCAGCACGACGCGCTCGGGCTCCACGCCGAAAGCGCGGCGAGCAGACTCGCGCACGGCCAGCGCGAGGTCGTGCCGCAACGCGTCGAGAGTGCGGGGCTCCGTCATGGGCGGCAAGGATACAATGCTGCAGTGGCCCTTCCCGTCGTGCGATCCATCGCGATCGACGCTTCCACTTTCGATGTTTTCGACGCTTTCACGCGAGTCTCGGAGCTGCTGTCCTGGTGGTGCGAAGGCGCGCTCGTCGGGCTGCGGCGAGGCGGGAACTGGGCGATCGGGTTCACGGATCTCCGCGGCAGAACCGAGGCGACCGTGCTCGGTAAGATCGAAGACTTCGAACGCGGCCGGCTTCTCGTCGTGCGCGAAATTCTCTACGAGCCGGCGCAGGGCGAGCCGTTGCGGGGTCTCTCGATGATCATCACGATCGGAGAGCGCGCGGGCGGATGCCTCGTCACGGTCGAACAGGACGTGCCGGAGTCGGGGCCCGCGTACGACGCATACCGGGGTCTCTCGGGCGAGGGCTGGGAGGAGAGCCTGGCCGAGCTCAAGCGCTACCTCGAGAGCCCGCGCCAGCGGCGGGTCGTGCTCGAAGCGGGCCTGCCGCAGAACTGAGCAGGCTAGAATCCCCGAGATGGAAGCGGTTTGCGAGCGGTGCGGCGGGACGGGCTGGATTCTCGAATCGGCCGACGGAAAGAAGTCCGCGCGGCCGTGCGGCTGCCGCGAGTCCGTGCTGCGGGCCGACCGTCTGCAGGCGGCGGGTATCCCCGAGCGTTACCGCGAGAACACGTTCGAGAATTTCTGGGACAACTCCGCTCACCTGGTCGACGCCAAGCGCCGCGCCAGGGAGTTTGTCGACGAATACCCGGTCGTGCCGGCCGGGCTCCTGTTTCTGGGGCCGGCCGGGCGCGGCAAGACGCACCTGGCCTGCGCCATCCTCTCGGAGCTCGTGTCGCGCAAGGGGGCGCGGGGCCTGTACGTGGACTTCTCGGATCTCCTGTTGAAGATCCAGACCTCCTTCCGTCCGGACGCCGAGTCCTCCAAGGAATCGGTCCTGACGCCCTACACCGATGCCGAGGTCCTCGTCCTGGATGAGCTCGGCGCTTCGAAGCCGCACGCCTGGGTGTGGGACGTTCTCTACAACCTGCTCAACACGCGCTACAACCGCAAGCGGCTCACGATCGCCACGTCGAACTTCGAGGACGAGCCGGACACGGCCGGCGGAGAGCGCGACCGGCTCGAGGATCGCATCGGCTACCGCGTGCGCAGCCGGCTCTACGAGATGTGCGAGGTCGTGACCTTGCGGGGCGAGGACTTTCGAAAGAAGGTCCACAACCCGAGCTTCCTCGCCAGGAGGCTGTCCGAGTAATGACCGTCGCGCGCAGCAGGTTGGTTACTCGGACAGGCTCCTAGGCCTTGAAGCTCCCGCGGC
>JBOGJK010000573.1:0-5037 GCA_050745345.1 Thermoanaerobaculia bacterium | reverse complement strand
TAACAGGACCGTGGTGTTCTCCGGATCCTTGCCGAGGGCCATCAGAAAATTGCTCCGCGCCTCCTCCAGGCGCCCGGACTCGGCCGCGGCGACCCCCCGAGCGTCCGCCACCGAAGCGTCCTCCGAGGGGGACGCAGGAGGGAGGATCTTCGACGCCTCTTGCGCCCGGCCGGTCTCCGAGAGGATCCGCGCCAGGGTGACCCGCATCGAGTCGGTCGCGAGCGGGCCCGAGAGGGCCTCGCGCAGAGCGCGCTCTGCCCGGGCCCGCTCGCCCGAACGCAGCAGGACGGCCGCGAACTGCTCGACCATCTGCGAGCGCTCCTCCGCCGCCGCGTCCGGGCAGTTGGCCAGGCCGGCCTCGAGGTCGCGGGCGGCTCCACGGAGGTCCCCCAGCCGCTCCCGGCTCCGGGCCCTCATCCTCCAGACGGAGACCATCCGCGGCTCCTCGGCGAGGATCTCGCCGGCGAGCTCGACGACGCGCGGGTCCTCCTTCGCATAGGAGAGCTCGAAGAGCTTCTTGTACTTCCGGAGCGAGGCGAGGCGGTCCTTCGGATCCGGAAGGCTCTCGCCGGAGGCGCCGCGGCGCACCGCGATGTAGCCCAGCGAACCGAGCTTCTCAAGCTCCTCCGGCGTGGACTGCTCGGGCGTCGCGCTCCTCCGCGGGATCTTCGACAGCTCGGCCCGCATCGCGCGCAGCGGCTCGGGCAGGCCCGCGGAAAGATCGCGCCGCTGCCCGGGGTCCTCGGCGAGGTCGTAGAGCTCCGATCGCGGGGCCTCGATGTACTGGTATCGCGAGTCCGTCAGGCAGTAGAGCTCGCTCCAGCCGAGAGCGAGACGCGGATAGAGCGTCTCGGAATAGACGCGGCGCCCCGAGCCCCTGCCCGGCTCGGGACCGAGCAGGTCGGATCCCTCCAACCCTTCCGGCCGGGTGAGCCTCAGGAAGGAAGCGACCGTCGGATACAAGTCCTCCAGGCTGACCGGACGAGCCACGCGGTCCCCGGCCCGGCTCGAGCCCGGCAACTTGACGAGCAGGGGAACGCGGATCGCCTCCCGGTAGAGCAGGACACCGTGCTCGTCTTCGCCGTGGTCGCCCAGCCCCTCGCCGTGGTCCGAAAGGAGGATCACGAGCGCCGGGTCGTAGAGCCCGCGGCGCTTCAGGTCCTCGAGGAAGCGCCCGACGGCGGCGTCGGCCGCGGCGATCTCGCCGTCGTAGGGGCTAGCCGCGTAGCGCTGCCGGAAGGGCTCCGGCGGCGCGTAGGGCGTGTGCGGCTCGTAGAGGTGCAGGAAGAGAAAGAGCGGACGGTCGTCGACCGTGTCCATCCACTTCTCGAGCGCCTCGACCGTCGCGAGGCCCGGCCGCTCGTTCGAGGAGCCGCCGGAGAACCTGTCGTCGTAGAGGTCGAAGCCCGAATCCAGACCCGTCTCCGCGCGGATGGCGAAGGAGGAAACCGCGGCGCCCGTGGCGTAGCCCGCGGCCTTCAAGAGCGCGGCAAGTGTGGGGACCGAAGGGGAGAGACGGAAGCCGACGTTGTCGCGCACGCCGTTTCGGTAGGGGGGAAGGCCCGTGAGGATCACGGCGTGCGACGGCAGGGTCAGCGGGGCCTGGCAGTAGGCGTTCTCGAAGAGGATCGCGTCGCGAGCGAAGGCGTCCAGGTTCGGCGTCTCGACCAGCCGGTAGCCGTAGGCCGGCAGGCGGTCCGCGCGCAGCGTGTCGATCGAGATCAGGACGACCGGCGGTGTCGCCGGGCGGCGGGCGCAAGCAGAAAGTCCCAGTGCCGCCGCGAGGAGGGCCGCCGGCGGCGCGAAACCTCTCAAGTCCCGGTCTCCCGAAGGGTCCGCAGCAGCCCCCGCGCCTTCTGGATGTCGGGGCCGTACTGCGCCGGCGGCGCCTCCGCAACGAAACGCTCGAGTGCGGCGCGCGCCTCGCTCCTCATCCCGTTCTTGCCGGCCACCAGCCCCAGGTTGAAGAGCGCGTCGTAGAGCTTCGGGTCGAGAGCGACCGCCTTCGACCAGGCGTCGATCGCCTCCCGCTCCTCCCCCAGCTTCGTCAGCGCCACCCCGAGCCCGTTCCAGGCGCGGGGGACCTCGCCGTCGATTGCGAGCGCCTGCCGGAAGAGGTCGCGCGCGCCGCGTGGGTCGTCGCCGCGCAGGCGCACGATGCCGAGGTCCACATAGGCCTCGACGTTCTGGGGATCGAGCGCGAGGGAGCGCCGGAAGACCTGCTCCGCCTCGCGCTCTCGCCCGGAATCCGACAGCGCGATCCCGAGGGCGTTCACCGTCTCCGGATCGGAGCTCTGCGCGAGCGCAGAGAGGAGCTTGACCGCCTCGGGTGCGCGCCCGGCCTCGCAGAGCGCGAGACCGTAGTTGCGCGTGAGCTCCTCTTCGGCGAGGCCGGCGGCGTGCGCTTTCCGGTAGACCTCGAGCGCCGCGGCCGACTCGCCTGCCTGACGGAGCAGAAACCCCAGGTTCTCGTAGCCGATCGGCATCGAGGGCTGCTCGCGCACGATCTGGCGAGCGACCCCGATCGCTTCGGGCAGGCGACCTCGCTGATAGAGGTCCACGGTGGCGTGAAGCTTCCGGTCGACACCGACGAGCGATTTCGGGTCGTCCGCCGCGGTGTACTTCTCCTTGAGGACGCCCCCGCCGGAAAGGTACCCGAGGCTCCGGAGGCGGGCGACCTCCTCGGAGGACGCCTTCCCGCGGCTCGCGGCGCCGATCGCCGATTCGGGGGGGAGCAGCCGCGCCAGGCGCCGCAGCTGCCCGGCATCGGCGGAGGCCAGGTTCCGCGCCTCGGCCGGATCGGAGCGCAGATCGTAGAGCTCGGGAACCGGCAGATCGACGTACTTGAGTCCGCTCTCGTCCAGCATCCCTCGCAGCGGCGCCCAGCCGCGGTTGAAGGCCGTGGAGACCGCTTCGAAGTAGGAGGGACGGCTCGTCGCCGCGGCCGGAAGCAGTGTCGTGCCCGGCCAGGCCGCGGGTTTCTCGATTCCCACCGCCGCCAGGATGGTGGGAGCGACGTCCACGTGACGGACGTACTCCTCGTTGCGGCCGGCCGAGATCACGCCGGGCGACCAGACGACCAGCGGCACGCGCAGCGTGGCTTCGTAGGCAAAGAGGCCATGCGTCTGCTCGCCGTGGTCCCCCAGCGCCTCGCCATGGTCGGAGGTGACGACGATCAGGGCCGGGCGGGCCTTCCCGTCCAGGAACGGCCCGAGCAGAGGCGCCAGCGCGGCGTCGGTCGCGGCGACCTCACCCAGGTACGGGTTGTCCCGATACGTCTCCGAGAAGGGGGCGGGGGGCCGGTAGGGGGCGTGGCAGTCGTAGAGGTGGGCCCAGAGAAAACGAGGGCGGCCGGACTGCTCCTCCCACCACTTGCTCGCCGCCGCAACGACCTCCGTGCCCGGGCGCTCCGCCATCTCGAAATCGAGCTTGGACTTCCCTCTGGGGTAGCGGTCGTCATAAGTCTCGAAGCCGCTGTTGAGGCCGAAGCGCGAGTCGAGCGGGAACGCTCCGACGAAAGCGCCAGTCGCGTACCCCTTCGTCCCGAGCAGCGTCGCCAGGGTCGGGATCGCCGGGTCGAGGCGGAACCCCGTGTTGTCACGGATGCCGTGCTGGTACGGGTAGAGACCGGTCAGCAGGTTCGCGTGCGACGGCAGCGTGACCACATTCTGGGCGTGCGCGTTGACGAAGACGCGCCCCTGGCGGGCCAGACGGTCGAGAACGGGGGTCGCGACCCGCTCGTTGCCGGAGAACCCGAGGGAATCCGCTCGCAGTGTGTCGAGGGTCACCAGAACGATGTCGGGTTGCTTCGGCCAGGAGGAGGGCGTCGCCACAGCGCCCCCGGAAGGCGTTCCCGGGCCGGGGCGGCGGCAGGCGCCGAGGCCTGCACCGAGGAGTAAGAGGCAGGCGACGAGGCTTCGCCGGACGATCTTTCGCACGCAATAGAAAAAGCCGCCGGGAAGAATTCTCTTCCCGGCGGCCACAAAGAAACGGGAGGCTAGAACGAGATGCGAGCGCCGAAGCGCAGGACGCGCGGGCCCTGGATCTCCTTGATGTTGCCCGTGTTGCTGCGGTTCAGCCGGTTGAAACGCTGCAGAATCGTCCCGTCGTTGAAGACGTTGAAGAGATCGGCCGAGACGGTGATGTTGGCCGTTGAGGTGATCGGGATCAGCTTCTCTAACCGCAGATCGAGCTCGTACACGTTGTCGTAGCGCAGGTCGTTGGCGCTCCGGACCACCACGTCCCGAACATAACCGTCGTCCCCGGCGACCCGCCGGAACGGAACGACCGGATAGCCCTGGCGGCCCCAGACGGCCGCCGCGAAGGCGAAGTTCAGCGGAAGCTGATAGAGCGCGTTCATGTAGAACTGCCACTTCGAGTTCAGCATGACGCTGGCCTTGTCGCCGCTCCCCGTGGAACGGGTGGCCACATAAGTGTCGTCCGCGCAACTCTCCACCGTGTAGCCCGTCTGAGGGTTGCCGCCGTCGGCCGATTGGCCGGGCAGCGTGTTGGTCGGATCCACACAGCCGCCGGGCCCGGTCAGGTGCTGCTTGTTGAGGTTGTAGGAGAAGCTGCCGCGCATCATCCACCGGCTGGAGAGACGCTTGGTCAGGATGAAGTCGAACCCGCTGTATGTCGTGTTGTAGTCGGTGCGGTTCGTCCAGAAGTAGCCCGGAGGCACGATGTCCGGGTCGATCTCGTAGAAGGGCTCCGAGTAGGAGCCTCCGCCGAGGGAATCCGGAAGGGTCCCGTCCACCGTTCCCGCCAGGAAGTAGTCGTCCCGGGTGATGCCCGTCGGGAACCGGAAGAGCTGCCCCGTGAACTTGCGGTA
The DNA here is from genome assembly GCA_050745345.1 of Thermoanaerobaculia bacterium. Lineage (GTDB taxonomy): Bacteria > Acidobacteriota > Thermoanaerobaculia > UBA5066 > Gp7-AA6 > DATBFU01. The sequence continues at coordinate 206 of JBOGJK010000573.1, read as the reverse complement.
CGTGTAGGCAACCCCGACGGCGAAGGCCGGCAGCAGCTCATGGTCGATCCCCCCCACGATTTCCCAGGTCCTGGGTGCTTCCAGGTTCGGGTCGAGCTGGTGCGGAGAGGAGAGAGCTCCCGGGTTGTCCGGATCGAAGTTACGCGAGTACTGGAATTCGTCGAGCAAGACCTCGTCCACCTGCACCAGGTTGTCCGGGTGTATCG
>JBOGJK010000572.1:0-9193 GCA_050745345.1 Thermoanaerobaculia bacterium | reverse complement strand
CGTTGCCCCTCTTGAGCTCCTTGTTGAGATCGTCCTCGAACAGCCGGAACGCGTCGACCATCAGGCCGCGCTGCGTGCCGCCGTCGACGAAATAGTGCGTCTTCGAGTAGGGCACGAGCACCCGGATGCGCCGCCGCTTGATCATTCCGTCGAAGTCGCCGGTCCAGGGCTTCGTGGCGAGGCCCTGTCGAACCTCGGCCGCCGAAGCGATCGGGGGCGAGCCGCCGGCGGGAGCCTGGGCGGGGGCGGGCAGCGAGGGAAGAAAGACACCGAGGACCGCGGTTGCCGCGAGCATCGCAGACTTCATGCCTCGCGAAGTCTACTCCTCGAACAGTTCCCGCGTTCCGCTCGCGTGCTAGGCTTCGGGCCCCTCGGAGGTCGTGATGGACCGCGAGACTGCAGAAGACATCAAGCAGCACTTCAACGTCGTCGCCGAAGGGCTTCGATCCGAGATCCGCCTTCTCGCCGAAGGGCTCGGCGGCACCAACGAGCGGCTCGACCGCTTCGAGGCGCACGTATCGGCCGAGTTCAAGCTCGTTCGCGAAGAGTTGGGCGAGGTCAAGGCCATGATCCGCCTCTCCTTCGGAGAGCTCGACCGCCGCATCCAGTCGCTGGAGAACGACGTCAGCTCGCTGCGAGCACGCCTCGAGAGGCTCGAATCTCGTTACCAGGCCTGAGTTCGCGCCCTACGCGGCTCCCGCCGCCACCTTCTCGATCCGGATCGCCGAGGCCTTGAACTCCGCCGTGCCCGACTTCGGGTCCGTCGCGTCGATCGTCAGGACGTTGGTCGCGACGTCGTCCTGGAAGTGCAGCGTCATGAAGGCGAGCCCGGGGCGCAGTGTCGCGTCGTAGCGGACCGGGACCGAGAGCGCGCCGCGGCGCGACACCGCGCGCACCGTCTCCCCGTCGGCCACGCGCAGGCGCTCCCCATCCTCCGGCGCGATGTCGAGCGTCTCCGGGCGCCGCAGGGGGGAGCTGTACCCGGCCGTCTGGACGCCGGTGTTGAAGGAATCGAGTCGCCGCCCGGTCGTGAGACGGATCGGAAATTCCTCGGTCAGGCGGTCCACGGGGGGGTCGTGTTCGACCGCGTGGAAGGGCGCGGGAGGCCCCTCGATCGGCTCCTTCCAGAGTCTCCCGTGAAGGAAGGGACTGCCGGGATGCGACTCGTCGGGGCAGGGCCATTGCAGGCCTCCCAACTCCTCGAGGCGCTGGTAGCTCATGCCGCCGTGCCACGGGGAGAGGGACCGCAGTTCGTTCCAGACCTTCTCCGCCACGGGACTTCCCAGGTCCACTCCGAGACGCTTTCCCAGTTCTACCAGGATCTCGAGATCCGGCCGCGCCCGCCCCGGCGGCTCGAGCGCCTTGCGCACCCGCTGCACGCGCCGCTCGCTCGAGGTCACCGTGCCCTCGTCCTCGCACCACGAGGCCGCGGCGGGGAGCACCACGTGCGCCATCTCGCCCGTGCGCGTCAGGAACAGATCCTGCACAACGACGTGCTCGAGCCCTTCGAGGAGCTTCATGGCTCGCGTCTGGTCCGCCTCCGACTGCGCCGGGTTCTCGCCGATGACGTACAGCGCGCGCAGTTGCCCGTGCTCCATCGCCTCGAACATCTGCGAGAGGTGCCAGCCGCGCTTCTCGGGGATCCGGACGCCGCCGCCCCACGCGCGCTCGAACTTCGACCGATACTCGGGGTTCTCGAGGTCCTGGCCGCCGGGCAGCTTGTTCGGCAGCGCTCCCATGTCGCCTCCCCCCTGCACGTTGTTCTGTCCGCGCAGAGGGTTCAAGCCCGAGCCCCAGCGGCCCACGTGGCCCGTCAAGAGCGCCAGGTTGATCAGCGCGAAGACGTTGTCCACGGCGTTGTGGTGCTCTGTGATGCCGAGCGTCCAGCAGATCTGCGCCCGGTCGACTTTCGCGTACGCGTGCGCCAGGTCCCGGATGGCCGCCGCCGGCACTCCCGTCTCCCTCTCGGCGTAGTCCAGCGTGTACTTCTCGACGCACTGGCGGTACTCCTCGAACCCCGAGGTCGCGCGCTCGATGAAGGCGCGGTTCTCGAGTCCGGCGGCGAGGATCTCTCTCGCGATCCCGTTGGCGAGCGCGATGTCGGAGCCGACGTCCAGTCCCAGCCAGGTGTCGGCCCATTGCGCCGAGACGGTCCGCCGCGGGTCCACCACGACCAGGCGCGCGCCGTTTCGCACGCCGCGCAGGACGTGATGGAAGTAGATCGGGTGCGCCTCGCGCGCGTTCGACCCCCAGAGCAAGACGAGGTCCGTCTCCTCGACCTCCCGGTAGGAGGTCGTCCCGCCCCCCGCCCCGAATACCGTCGTCAGACCGACGACCGAAGGGGCGTGTCAGGTGCGGTTGCAGCTGTCGACGTTGTTGCTGCCGAGGGCCGCGCGGGCGAACTTTTGCGCGAGGTAGTTGACCTCGTTGGTCGCCTTCGAGCAGGAGAAGAGCCCGAAGGCCGAGGGCCCGTGCTCCTCGCGGATCCGGCGGAACCCCCCGGCCGCGCGGTCGAGCGCTTCGTCCCACGACGCCTTCCGGAGACTGCCGCCCTCGCGCACCATCGGCTCGGTCAGCCTGACGTACGGCTTCATCGCACGCCTCCTCTCCGGGACACCGCGCCCCGGAGCGCAAGTCAGACTAACGCTTGGCAGCCAGGGTGTCCAGGCCGCCGCGCAAGAGCCCCGGCCCGCCCCTTGTCCCTGCCTCGAGGAGGAAGAAATCCACCAGGCTCCCGCTTGCTAGAGCTTCCCTTCGGCGGCGAGTATCGCTTTCAACCCTCGTTCGATGAGGCCGGCACGACTGAGGCCGAGGTTCTTTGCGAGGGTATCGGAGCGGGAGAGAAGCTCCTTTTCCACGCTCACCGAGATCACTTTGGCGCCCTTCCCGCGGCGCGGCCGGCCAGGTTTGCGCCGCGCTTTCTCCCACCGGCCGCGCGTGGCCGCGTCGAGGGGCTTGAACTGGTCGACGACCATCTCGCGGTCATAGGGAGCCGTCGCCTCGGCGAGCTCGTGAACGTCCATCCGCTCGAACCAGCTCTGCCTGCGGACCGATTTCCTCTTCATTTGGCCCTCCGGCGATAGCGCCTTTTCTCCTTGTCGGTCAACGGCCGCTCGTGAATCACGAAGACCGAGCCGTCCGGATCGATGACGAAGACGACTTGCAGAAGGCGCCCGGCCTCCGTAGCGCCCCATACCAGGTACTTCTCGTCTGCCTGCGCCAGAGGGAACGGCGACCTGGCGCCGAGCACGACTTCTTCGGTCCCTCTGCTCAGTTTCTGTTCGCCGTCTGTTCGGCTTCGCGCAGCAGTGTCTCGAGATCGCGGCGGCTCAGAAGCTTCCCACCGACGACGACGGCCGCAATTCGCTGCGTGTTTCGGATGTCATCGAGCGGATTGGCATCGAGCAGGACCAGATCGGCGAGCTTGCCGCTTTCGACGGCGCCGAAATCGCCGGCCTTGCCGAGAAACCTGGCGGGAGTGAGCGTCGCTGCCTGCAGCGCCTGGAGCGGAGTCAGCCCCGCCTCGACCAGCAGGGCCAGCTCGTCATGCAGGCTGAAACCCGGCACCCGCGGGCCGGCGGTGTCGGTTCCGGCCATCAACGTGACTCCGGACCGATTCATCTGGCGCACGACCTCGCGCAATTCAGCAAAAGTTCGCTTGACCTCGGCGAGCTCTTCGGCGGAAACCGGCTGCGCCTGTTTCTGGGCCCCCTCCCTGAGCGAGAGTGCGACGTACCGGCGCCGCAGATCCGGGGGCAACGATGGATCCCCGGCTTCGATGATGGAGCGGTACGCGACCAGCGTCGGCGTCACCGCGGTCTTGTTCTTGACGAATCGCGCGAAAAGCGACTCCGCCCCGGAAGCCCGAAAATGTCGGATCGCGTCGAGCAGTTCTCCTTCTTTCAACGCGGCCGAGAACGTCCCTTCGAACAGCGTCTCCGTGTGCTCCAGGCTGGCCTGCCCCGCGTCGGACGCCTCCTCCGGCGTCACGGTCATGGGAATGTGGCCGACGGTTGCCAGCCCCTGCTTCTTCGATTCGTCGATCAGCGCGAAGTAGACGTCCCTCGGCAGACGCCGATGGATCTTGATGAAATCGACGCCCACCGCCTTGAGCGCCCGGACCACGCCGCGGGTTTCCTCCGGGGTGCCGGGCACCATCTGGAGAGGATTGAAGACCTTTCCGTTGAGGATGGGACCGGCCCTCACGATTCGCGGGCCGGTAACGAGCCCCGCGGCGATCTTCGTCCGCCATTCGTCGATCTCGCCGAGGCGGCCGCCCATGTCGCGAACACCGGTGACGCCGTTGGCCACCAGCACCGGCAGCGCACTGGCCGTCGTCCAGCTCAAGTGCACATGCATGTCCCACAGACCGGGAATCAGGAACTTGCCGCGCCCGTCGACGAGCTGCGCATCCTTTGGCACCATCCCCTCGGCGCCCGTCTCGATGCCGGTAATTCGACCCTCGCGGACGACGACCGTCCGGTCCGGTTGCGCGGGCCCGCCCGTCGTGTCGATGATCGTGACGCGCGTTATGGCCACGGGTTGTGGAGCAACCGGCTGCTGTCCCGCGGCTACGATCAGAGGGACAAGCACGAAGGCCTGGAGGCGAGCCCTGGAGATCAGGCGTGCCTCATGGCCTTTGACGGTCGAACGCGTGCGTGAGCACACAGTACCCGATCCGATAAACGTCTTCCGGAGAGCGATCAGAGCGCCGGAGTCTCCTCTGATTCGCTCAAACAGGCCCGGGGGACAAGAATCCGCCACGTGTCGGCTGCTTCGGCACCGAAAACGGCTGCGACTCCAAAAAGTCGGCGACCTTGAGGAGCGATCGGCAAATCGCGAGCGAGCGCGTCCCGGCGCTCTCCTGGATCAGGCGGACTGAGACGTGCGCCTTCAGCTCCCGTTCGACGAACGGCGTCAGCCCGTCCTTGAGCAACTCCATCAGCCTTGCTGATTCGCTCCTGGTTCGTGATGGCCATGCCGATCGTCCTCGCTTACAGAAGTCCAGGATGATTCGTCTTCAACCAAGCGATCACGTCGTCTCGCAGCTTCGTGGCGAACTCCAGGAGCTCCTCTGCGTCCCTGTCCGTGGCGGCTCCGGCTGTCGTGTACTCGACAGTGTTGCGCTTGACTCGGCAGGCGTCGAGGTAGATGGCGTCGTCCTTGCGGCCCTCGCCGAGGATCAGCGGCAACGCCTGGATGGTTCGGTAGTGCTGAAGCGCCCGCTCGGGCCGGTAGCCGGAGGCATGGACGAGAATCGTGCAGAGCTTGAGCGCTGCGTTGTAAGCGATGACGAAGCGCCAGTCGGCGGAAATCGTCAGCTCGCGCGCGTCCTTGAGGTCGCGGTCCACGATCGACAGTAGCCCGGCGATCTCTTCTCGGCTGCTCTGGTGCGCCCGGAGCCAGCCGTATTCAGCCCACTTCGGCAAGCTCATTTTCGGTCCCGATCACGAACAGCTTCGGAGCGGCAAGCACAGACGTTAAAAAATGATCGTTGTCTCGCTTTCGTCTGCCGAAGTCCTGATGCGTGAAGACATGGGGATTGATCTCACGGCCGAGGCTCGAGGCCACGCCCGAAAGCGACTTCGAGAGTTGACGCAGCGAGACCGACCCGACGACCATCAGATCCACGTCGCTACCGGGTTTCTCGCTCCCCTGGGCCAGCGAACCGAAGACAAAGGCGGCCTGAATCCCTGACTTCTTGATCAAAGCCTGACGCAGGACATCGACGAGCCCGCTGGTCTTTAAGACCAGGTTCCGGATGTCCGGGTAAAGCGGATGCGCGGTCTCGGCGCGGTAGTACGCCCGGTTGCCGTCCCGCCGCACACCCACGAGCCCAAGGCTGTCCAACCGTCTCAGCTCCTGCCGGACCGTCGCATCGTTCAGCCGAGCCTGCCGCGCGATCTCCCGCACGTGCAGTTCCCGGGCATCGGGCCCGAACAGCAACCGAAACACCTCCGACTTCACACGGGACGAGAGCAGCCTAGTCAGGTTATCCATAATGCGTGGTTATACCACGCGACTGCGTGGTTTAACCATTCAACCCCAGCTCTGCCTGGCCGGGCGATGCCTGTCTGCCTTCGCCGCCCTCCTGCTCTATCCACCCCTCTTCTCGCATGATCTCCCACGCTCTCCAAAGGATGCGCTCGCCGAATTTTGTTGAGTTCATTGGCGAAGGACGGGGTAGCCGGGCGCTGGCGGAGGCCTTGGTAGCGTCCGAGCTGCGGCGTGACGAGTTGAGGACTGAGCTGGAGGTGCTGAGGCGGAGCCAGGAGGCCGTCCAAGCGTTCCACCGCTCGTCTGGATCCAGGAGAGCGTCGCCGTCCTCCAGGAGCTCTTGGAGCGCCGCACGGGGCGTTGCGCTGCTCCGGCGAGCCCTACTCGGCAAGATCCTGCTCGAGCCGGTGACCCCGGAGGGAAGAAGGCCTTACTACCGAGCGACTTCAAACCTCCAGATCCTGGCTCTCCTCGACGTCGGGTCGACGCCGGAGGGCGCGGAGCCTGGTTCTACTTCTTTGCATTGGTGGAGGCGGCGGGAGTTGAACCCGCGTCCGGAGGCGTCACCCGGCAGGCCACTCCATGCTCAGCCTCTTCTTGGTTCTCGCCTCGCCGCCTCGAGAAGAGGCAAAACGGCGGCAAGGCAACCCCGAATGGTTTTCGCCGCGGCGTCCGAGGGTCCGCTGCGGCTACACCCGCATTTGGCGACGCCCGTCTGAGCGCGGCGGGTGCGCTCCCGGCCGGACGTGGCTACTTAATTAGGCAGCCAGAGCGAGATTGCTGTTGTTCGCAGCTATCTTTTTTCACCGGTTTTACGAGGAGGGTGAAACCTCGGCATGCAACCTGACGCGTGCTCGTCCCCGTCGAAGCCGTTTCGCCCCCACGGGATCTCGCTCGTCACGCTCAAAGATCGGAGAAGAATGCTAACACGCGGCACGGCGCGGCATTCCCGGAGCGCTCACCCCGGTCGAACAGAGGAGCCTTCACGCCGACCAGCTCTCCTACCGCGCCAGCGCGAGAGTCCCGTCGGAGCCTCGGGAAGACCCGCCGAGGGGAGAATCTACATCGGTAAGCCGCCCCGGGCGAACGCGGATGGGTCAAGCGGCCGCGCCGCGAGTCCCGGGGGCGGGTGGGCGCGGGCCGACAGAAAGGGAACCGGCGTGCTCGAGAGGGGTCCTCGCAGCGCGGCCGTGTCCCGGGCGGGCCTGGTTCTCCGAGAGTGGACACTCTCGCCTCCTCCCCTCCGCGCAGGCGCTCTCCTCCGTCTCTTTCCCGCATCGGCCGCTTGACTTCCCCACGGCGGGAGATTGGAATGGTTGCCGGATGCGCGCCCAGGACCTGATGGTGGTGGTGACCTCGGTCGGCACCGAGGACCAGGCGCTCGACATCGCCCACGCCCTGGTGCGCAACCGCCAGGCCGCCTGCGTAAACCTGATCCCCAACGTCCATTCGATCTACCGCTGGAAGGGGCGCGTCTGCGACGATTCCGAGTTCCTGCTCATCATCAAGACGACGGGCGTGCAGTTCGCCGGCGTGCGGCAGACGATCCAGGAGATCAACACCTACGAGCTGCCGGAGATCCTGGCCTATCGCGTCGACGAGGCCTCGGAGTCCTTCGCCTCGTGGATCGCGAAGACGACGATGCACGCGAAACGCAAGACCTCCGTCCGAAAGAGGGCTTCCGCCCGCCGCGCCGCCGCGAGCTGATACCGCCGCGCGGCCGGCGCCGCCTGCCCCCGGGACCCCGATGATCGCCTTTGCCTCTCTCTTCCTCGGCCTGATGGTCGGAGTGCGGCCCGTGACGGTGATCGTCGGAGAGCCGGTCGCCGCGGTGGCCTTCGAGCTGGACGGCCGGGCCGTCGGCCGGCTGACGGGCGCCCCCTGGACCCTGGAGGTCGACTTCGGCCGGGAGTTCGAGCCGCACGAGCTCGTCGCCCGCGCCTTCGACGAGAAGGGGGGCGAGGTCGCTCTGACCCGGCAGTGGGTCAACTTGCCGCGCCCGCCGGCGGAAGTCGAGATCCTGCTCGACCGCAGCGCGGAGGGGCAAGCCGTCGGCGCTCGCCTGGCCTGGGAGAGTGTCCTCGGCACGCGGCCCGACCGTATCAGCGTGACCTTCGACGGCCGGCCCCTCGTGCTCGACGAGAACCGGCGCGTGAGCTTGCCCGCCTACGATCCCGAAACGACACATGTCCTGACCGTTTCGCTCGAGTATCCGAACGACGTGAGGTCGCGCAGCGACGTGGTCCTCGGGGGCGGCTCGGCAGGCGAGGCCAAGAGCGAGCTGACCGCCGTGCCCATCAAGACGCCCCGGGCGAAGGCGCCGGAGGTCGAGGCGCTGCGTGGCCGATTTTCCAAGAAGGGCGAACCGCTCGCCGTCGTCGCGGTAGAACGGGGCCCCGCAGAGGTCATCCTCGTGCGCGACCTCGACTGTGTGGAGGCGCTCCGGCACCTGCGGCGCTTCGGGGCGGGCCGTTCGATGCCGGACGGCTTCGGCATGCCGGGCCGGCCCGGCGCCAGAGTCTGGACGGACCAGACGGCTCTCGAGCTGGAAGACCGGGTGCGCATCCTCTGGCCGGTGGCGCGGCCGGTCGCCGAGTCCGTGACGGCGAGCGAGCTCTTTGACGCCTCGCGCGAGTTCACGGGAATGTCGAGCGGTTTCCGCTTCCTCCTGACGCGCGTCGACTACCCGGGCGGGAGCGACCTGCCCCGCCGCTTCGCCGACGCGGTCGCCCTGGCCGGGCTGCGGGCCTTCGCGAGCTACTCGCGGCGGGCTGTGGTTCTGGTGCTCCCACCCTCCGGCCGCGACGAGAGCCGCTACGATCCGGGCGCCGTGCGCCGCTACCTCGAGCGGCTGCACGTCCCGCTCTACGTCTGGTCCTTCGCCGAGCCTTCGGCCCGCGCCATGGAGAAGGCGTGGGGAGAGGCCGAGGACATCTCTTCCGTGGCGGAGCTCGAGCGGGCGGTCGGCAAGCTCCGGCGCGACCTCGACCGCCAGTCGATCGTCTGGCTCGAGGGACGCCACTTGCCCCAGGAGATCGCGCTCGCCGATGCCGGCGACGGGATCGCGCCCGCGCGTTAGGAGCATGTCCGAGTCATTCCCTACTGCGCGCGGCGATGCTCTCGCTGCGAGCGGAATGCTCGACCTGTTGTGCAGCGTAGCCCGCCGCTACGCCTCCGCCCGGTCTGCGCTCCCGCT
>JBOGJK010000571.1:0-10064 GCA_050745345.1 Thermoanaerobaculia bacterium | reverse complement strand
GTCTTCCCGATGCGGGGGCGGCGCTGGCTCGCCGTCGCCGCGGGGGCCACGGCGGCCGCCGCGCTGCTCTCGCCGGCCTGGCCCCGGGCCGCCCTGGCCAGCGGCGCCGGGTTCTTCGCGGGAAGCTACAAGTCGCCACAGGAGTGGCGCGACGCCACACGACGCATGGAGCTGCTCTTCTACAAGGACGGCGTCGCGACCACACTCTCGGTAGACCAGCAGGGGGGCGCCCGCTTCTACCGCTCCAACGGCAAGACCGACGCCTCGACGAGCCCCTCCGACATGGCGGTCCAGGTGCTGATCGGCCAGGTCGGCCTGCTGCTCCACCCCGATCCGAAGGATGTCTTCGTGCTGGGGCTCGGGACCGGCGTCTCGGCGGCGGCGGTTGCGCGGCACCCGGTCCGCTCGATCGACATCGTGGACATCGAGCCGGCGGGCCTCGAGGCGGCGCGCTTCTTCGAGGCGGAGAACCGGCGAGTCCTCGCGGACCCCCGGGTCCACTACGTGGCCGCCGACGGCCGCAACGCGCTGCTCGCGCGGCCGAAGAGCTACGACGTGATCATCTCGGACCCCTCGGACATCTGGGTGGCCGGCGTCGGCAACCTCTTCACGAAGGAGTTCTACGAGGTTGCCCGCTCGCGCCTCCGGCCGGGAGGCGTGATGGTGCAGTGGTGGCACACCCACGCGCTCGATCCCGAGCACTTGAAGCTGATCGTCGCGACGTTCCGGAGCGTCTTCCCGCACACCTCCTACTGGCGACCAAACCTGGGGGACGTGATCCTGGCCGGTTCGGCCGACACGGTCCCTTGGGACTTCGCGCGGCTGAGACAAAAGTTCGAAAGTGTGCCGGGGCTGGCCGACGACCTTAGGGCGATCGGCATCTGGAGCCCGGCCTCGCTCTTCGGGGCCTTCGTCCTGGCGGGAGAAGACCTCGACCGCCTGCTCGAGGGGGTGCAGGGGCTGCATACGGACGACCATCCGGTCATCGAGTTCTTCGCTCCCCGTCACCTCTATGCCGAAACCGCTTCCCAAAACGACGCGATGATCGAGGCCGCGCAGTCCAGGCTCTTCCCCGAGATGGCAGGCTTCGACCCCGAGCGGGACCTCGACCCCCACGAGACGTATCTGCTCGGCTTCGCGCGCGCCTCGATGAACCGCTTCGAGTCGGCGATCCGCCTGATGGAGGAGAGCGTGCGGCGGGAGCCGGGAAACCCGAAGGCCTGGATCGGGCTCGGCAACCAGTACCGGGGACGGGGCCGCACGGAGAAGGCCGCCGGTGCCTACCGCCAGGCTCTCGCCGTCGCGCCCGGAGAACCGGAGGCCTCACTTGAGCTGGCCGGGCTGCTCCGCGCGCAGACCGACGCGGCCGGGGCCGAGGAAATCCTCCGCACCGCGCTGCGCGCGTCTCCCGAAGACCCGGCACTCAACGCCACCCTGGCCGAGCTCTGCATCCAGACGGGGCGCGCCGCCGAGGCGCTGGCGCAGCTCGAGAGGAGCCTGGCCGCGAACCCCTCGGACGCGTCCCTCCACCTCCTCCAGGGTCGCGCCCTGGCGGCGGCCGGACGGCGGGAGGAGGCGCGGGCGCCGCTGTCACGAGCCATGGCTCTCCTCGGAAGCGACGCGGCGGCGCTCCTCTCCGTCGGCGAGGCCTTCCTCGAGGCGGGCGCGCCGCGGGAGGCCGCAGCCTCCTTCCAAAGAGCCGCCTCCCTCGACCCCGGCAGTGTCGAGGCTCTCCTCGGCCTCGCGCGCGCCCACCGCGATTCCGGCAACTTCATCGCCGCCCGGGCGGCGCGCGACCGCGCTCGGCAGCTCGATCCGGACAACCCGGGCGTCGCGGCACTCGCGATCCGCTGACCGGTCCCCCGGGCTCACCGCCGGACTGCCTGCGCGGGACGTCCCAACCGCGGCGGCCCGCGGCGGGGGCCTCGGCCGAGAAACCCGGCCGGGGCGGAACCGGCGACCGAGCCGGCGTGCCACGAAAGTGTTCTTGATCTACGACGAAAGTGCTCTTGATCTACAATGTCGCTCGAGCTACTACGGTACCGGCTGCTCAATTCTTGTTCGGATCCGACGGCAAAGGGAGGTTCAATGCCTCGAAGGACGGTCGAGTTCCTTGAGGAACGGGGTCTGCGTCTTCGCCGGGTTGGGAGCCTGGGCAAGCGGGGCCGCGCGCATGTCCTGGCGTTCGCGTGGCTCCTGGCCTCGGCGGCGCCCGCGCAGATCATCACCGAGTACCTGATCCCGACCGCCGGAGCCAACGCGATCGGCATCGCCGCCGGACCCGACGGCAACCTGTGGTTCACCGAACGGAGCGCCAACCTGATCGGACGCATTACGCCGGCCGGCGTGATCACGGAGTTCCCCGTGCCGACCGCCGTCAGTGGGCCCCTGTTCATCGTCGCCGGTCCGGACGGAAACCTCTGGTTCACGGAAAACGTGGCGAACCAGATCGGCAGGATCACGACCTCCGGGGTCGTCACCGAGTTTTCCGTGCCGACGGCCAACAGCGGCCCGTCCCACATCACCGTGGGCCCCGACGGAAACCTCTGGTTCGCCGAGAGCAACGTGAACCAGATCGGCCGCGTGACGACCGCTGGCGTCTTCACCGAGTTCCCGATTCCGACCCCTGCGAGTGTGCCCGACGAGATCACGAGCGGGCCGGACGGGAACCTCTGGTTCGTGGAGGAGGCCGGAAACAAGATCGCGAAGATGACGACGGGCGGCTCGGTCACGGAGTACCCGATCCCCACCGCCGCCAGCCGGCCCGGAGGGATCGGGGCGGGCCCGGACGGGAACCTCTGGTTCACGGAATACAACGCCGGCAAGATCGGAAGGATCACACCCTCCGGAGTGATCACGGAGTTCCCCATTCCCACGGCCAGTGGCGGCCCCCTGCACATCGAAGCGGGATCCGACGGAAACCTCTGGTTCCCCGAGGAGCTCGCCAACAAGATCGGTCGGATCACGACCAGCGGGGTCGTCGTCGAGTACACGATTCCGACTCTCAGCAGCGAGCCCTTCGACATCACGAGCGGGCCCGACGGCGCGATGTGGTTCACCGAGAGACAAAGGATCGGGCGGATCGCCCCGTCGACCCCGACCGCCGGTTACTTCACCGTCACTCCGTGTCGCGTGGCGGATACCCGCACCACGGATCCGCCGGCCCTGGCGGGAGGGGCCGACCGCACGTTCGTGATCGCCGGAAAGTGCGGCATCCCTTCGAGCGCGAAGTCCGTCTCCCTCAACGTGACGGTGACGCAGCCCACGGCAGCGGGCGCGATCCGCCTCTACCCGACCGGACAGAGCAGGCCGCTGGTCTCGACGCTCAACTACGCCCCGGGCCAGACGAGGGCGAACAACGCCATTGCGCCCCTGGGTAGCGACGGGGCGATCATCGTGTTCTGCGGCCAGGCCTCGGGCACGGCGCACTTCATCATCGACGTGAACGGATACTTCGAATAGGGACGGGCGCGGGTCCGCGACGCTCAGCGTCTCGGGGTGGTGGTCGCCCGCGTCTCGCGGCGCCGGAAGACGAGCATCGATTCCTGCGTCTTCCCGTCCTGGATCGAGACGCTCTGGCGAACCCAGACCCGCCGGTCCGCGGAGAGCTTCCAGACGCTGCGCTGCACGACCTGCCGCGGGTTCTCCCCAGGGCCCGCCGTGACCTCCAGCCAGAGCGCCTTGCCGTCCTTGGCCCAGGCCACCGTCAGCAAGCCCTTCCCCTTGTTCCCGAGCGTCTTCTCGTAGGTGCGTCCGTCGGCGACGATGGATTCTCCGAGCAGGTGGCTCCCGGCCGGGTCCATCGGATCGATCCAGATCTGGTTTCCCGTCTGCCGGACGCTCAAGACCGCCTCGCGCATCGCGGGCGAGACGTTGCGGCTCTCCTTCTCGTCGAGGACCCAGACTCCCGTGAAGTCGAGCGGCGGCTTCTCCGGCGCCGGGCGCACAGCGGCGGCGGGGCTCGGGGAGGCCGGCGCTTCCGTCCGCGGCGGCACCTGAGGCGCAAGGGCCTCGGTGACGGTCGGCAGCAGGAATCCGACGAGCAGCACGCGCCTCACGCCCGCGCCCGCCGCCTCTCACCGCCGAGCACGCGCCGCAGGAACGCCCCCGTGTGGGAGCCGCGCGCCTGCGCCACCGTTTCGGGCGTCCCCTCGGCCACGATTCGCCCTCCGCCGTCTCCCCCTTCCGGCCCCAGGTCGATGATCCAGTCCGACGTGCGGATGACGTCCAGGTTGTGCTCGATGACGATCACGGTGTTCCCTTTCTCCGTCAGCGAGCGCAGCACCGAGAGCAGCTTCTTGATGTCGTCGAAGTGGAGGCCGGTCGTCGGCTCATCCAGCAGATACAGCGTGCGCCCCGTCGAGCGCCGCGCGAGCTCCCGGGCGAGCTTGACGCGCTGCGCCTCGCCTCCCGAGAGCGTCGTCGAGGACTGGCCGAGCTGGATGTAGCCGAGGCCGACGTCCACGAGCGTGCGGCAGATCGTCGCGATCGCCGGGATGTTCTCGAAGAGCTCCAGCGCCTGCTCGGCGGTCAGCGCCAGGATGTCAGCGATCGACTTGCCCTTGTAGTGGATCTGCAGCGTCTCACGGTTGTATCGCTTGCCTCCGCAGACGTCGCACGTGACATAGATGTCGGGCAGGAAGTGCATCTCGATCTTGATCTGCCCGTCGCCGCCGCACGCCTCGCAGCGCCCTCCCTTCACGTTGAAGGAGAAACGCCCGGGCCGGTAGCCGCGGGCGCGCGCCTCGGGGGTGCGCGACATCAGCTCCCGGATCGGGTTGAAGACGTTCGTGTAGGTCGCCGGGTTCGAGCGCGGCGTGCGCCCGATCGGGGACTGGTCGATGTTGATCACCTTGTCGAGCTCGAAGAGCCCCTCGATCCGCTCGTGCGGCCCGGGACGCTCGGTCGAGCCGTGGAGCGCCCGGGCGAGGGCGCGGTACAGGATGTCGTTGACGAGCGTGGACTTGCCGGAGCCGGACACCCCGGTGACCGCGATCATGACGCCCAGTGGGAGGCGGACGTCGATTCCCTGCAGGTTGTGCTCGCGCGCCCCGCGCACGACGACCGCCTTGCCCGAGCCCGCGCGGCGCGCGGCGGGGGTCGGGATCTCGAGCTCTCCCGCGAGGTACCGCGCCGTCAGCGATTCGGGGAAGCTCGCCAGCTCCTCGGGCCTCCCCTGCGCCACGAGACGCCCGCCGTGCACGCCCGCGCCGGGCCCCAGGTCCAGGACCCAGTCGGCCGAGCGGATCGTCTCTTCGTCGTGCTCGACGACGATCACCGTGTTGCCCAGATCGCGCATGGCCACGAGCGTCTCGATGAGCTTCCGGTTGTCCTTCGGATGGAGGCCGATGGAAGGCTCGTCCAGGACGTAGAGGACGCCCATCAGCTTCGAGCCGATCTGGGTGGCGAGGCGGATGCGCTGCGACTCCCCTCCCGAGAGCGACGCTGCGGCGCGCGCGAGCGACAGATAGCCGATCCCCACGTTGGCGAGGAAGCCCAGACGGTCGGAGACCTCTTTCAGAATCTTCCCGGCGATCTCCCTCTCGCGCGCCGTCAGCCGCAGCCCGGCGAAGAACTCCACCGACTCGGCGATCGTGTCGGAGGCCACCTCGTCGATCGACCGGCCGCCCACCTTGACCGCGAGGGCCTCGGGCTTCAACCTCCGCCCCTTGCAGGCCGGGCACGGCTCGGCCGACATGTACACCTCCAGCTCCGCGCGGTGCTCCGGGTTCTCCGTCTCCCGATAGCGCCGCTCGAGCATCGGCACGAGCCCCTCGAAGGAGGAGCGCCAGTGGTACTCCCCCTTGTCCGCGACCCAGGAGAAGCGGATCTCGTCGTCTCCCGAGCCGTAGAGGATGACGTTCTGGGCCGGCTTGGGCAGCTTCGAGAAGGGCTGGTCGAGGCGGAACTTGTAGTGCTTGGCCAGGGTCGCCATCTGGCGCGCCCGCCAGTTCGTCGAGCCGGGCTTCAAGATCGCGATGGCGCCCTCCGAGATCGACTTGTCCGGCGCGGCGACGAGGCGCTCCGGGTCCGCCTTGAGGATCGTGCCGAGGCCCGAGCAGTCGGGGCAGGCTCCATACGGCGAGTTGAAGGAAAAGAGGCGCGGCGTGATCTCGGTCAGCGAGGTGCCGCAGTCGGGGCAGGCGTAGTTGGCGGAGAGGACCTCCTCCGGCCCATCGGCCACGGCGATCGTGACGAGCCCCCCCGAGACCCGCGTGGCCGTCTCGATCGAGTCGGCCAGGCGCTTGCGGTAGTCCTCGTCGTCCCCCCTTTTCGCCACGAGGCGGTCGACGACCAGCTCGATCGTGTGCTTCTTCTGCTTGTCCAGCTCCGGCGGGCTGTCGAGGTCGTAGAGCTCCCCGTCGATGCGGGCCCGCAGGAACCCCTCCTTCAGCATCTCCGCCATCTGCTTCCGGTACTCCCCCTTCTTGCCCGAGACGTAGGGGGCGAGCACCGTAAAGCGGCTTCCTTCGGGCAGGCGCAGCGCCCGGTCCACCATCTCCTGAACGGTCTGGGCCTGGATCGGCCGGCCGCACTTGGGGCAGTAGGGCTTGCCGATCGAGGCGTAGAGCAGCCGCAGGTAGTCGTAGATCTCGGTCACCGTGCCGACCGTCGAGCGCGGGTTCTTCGAGGTCGTGCGCTGCTCGATCGAGATCGCCGGCGAGAGGCCCTCGATCGAGTCCACGTCCGGCTTCTCCATCTGCTCCAGGAACTGTCTCGCGTAGGCGGAGAGCGATTCGACGTAGCGCCGCTGCCCCTCGGCGAAGATCGTGTCGAAGGCGAGCGAGGACTTGCCCGACCCGGACACTCCCGTGATGACGACGAGTCGGTTGCGCGGAATGTCCACGGAGAGGTTCTGCAGGTTGTGCTGCCGCGCGCCGCGAATCCGCAGGGCATCCATGGGAGCGGAGATTCTAGCGGTTCGGCCGGAACCGATGCTGCGGGCGTGGTCCGGTTCACGAAACTTCTTGGAGGCGTGAGCCGGCCGTCGTAGAATAGTCGCGCAAGACAACTTTTTGTCAGAACGTCGCCGTTCCGGCCCGCGCTTCCACCCGAAGCTGGCGCGCCTCGGGTTCGCTCTGCTCTTCTCCCTGCTCGTCGGGATCCCCTCCGCCTCCGCCCAACCGCTCTGCGCCACGCCCGGCAAGGACGGGCCGGGCGGCGTGCTCACGGGAATCGTCAACACCTACTACCCGCCGGCCCTGGGAACGGTGGCGGCCGGCGCGACGTCGATCTTGCTCGGCACCGCGACCGGCGCCGCGACGCCAATCACGGCCGGCGACCTGCTGCTCGTCATCCAGATGCAGGACGCCGCGATCGACTCCACCAATACCGGGGCGTACGGTGACGGCAACGCAGGTAATCCGGCCCGGGGCTCGACGAACCTCAACGGCACGGGCCTCTATGAATATGTGATGGCCACCAATGCGGTTCCCCTCGTTGGCGGGATCCTCACCCTCCAGGGAACCGGAGGGGGCGGGGGGTTGCTCAATGCCTACACCAACCTCGACGCCACGGTCGTTCAGGGTCAGAGGCGCTTCCAGGTCGTTCGCGTTCCGCAGTACACGACGGCCACGCTCTCCTCGACCCTCACGGCCCTTCGCTGGAACGGAACGACCGGCGGGATCCTGGCGCTCGACGTCTCGGGCGCCCTGGACTTCGGCTTGGCGACCACGAGCCTCGACAGCTTAGGGTTTCGTGGTGCCGGGGCGAGACAGCTCACTGGCGGCGCCGGCGGGAGCAGTCTCGACTACCGCACCCTCTCGACCCAGAATTTCAATGGGGGGAAAGGCGAAGGCATCGCGGGAACGCCCGCCTGGATTCTCGACCTCGTGACCAACACGGTCGTCAGCACCGGGGTCGAGGGCTATCCCAACGGGAGCAGGGCGCGCGGAGCGCCCGGGAACGCCGGCGGAGGCGGGACCGACGGGCGCCCGAGCGTCAACGACCGGAACTCCGGTGGGGGCGGGGGCGGCAACGGCGGGATCGGCGGTCAGGGTGGCAACACCTGGAACACGAACCTGCCTCTGCGCGGCGGCTTCGGCGGCGACCTCTTTCCCGCGGCCGCCGCGCGCATCGTGCTCGGCGGAGGAGGCGGCGCCGCCTCGCGAAACAACAGCACCGGTACGGACAGCAGCGGCGGAGCCGGAGGTGGCATCGTCCTCGTCCGGGCCGGAAGCGTCACGGGCACGGGGACCATCACGGCCAACGGAGGCGCCGGCTTCAACGCCGCCAACGACGGCGGAGGGGGCGGCGGCGCTGGAGGAACGATCGTCGTCACGACGACCTCCGGCATCCTCAGCGGGCTGACCGTTTCCGCAAGGGGCGGACCCGGCGGAAACGCCTGGCCGACTCAGGGCCCCGGCACCTGCCCCGACGCGGCCGCGTGCAACTACCACGGGCCCGGCGGAGGCGGAGGTGGCGGAGTGGTGCTGCTCTCGAGCGCACCGGCGAGCGCCGACGTGTCGGGTGGCGCCAACGGCACCAGCACGACCGCGCTGGACGCGTTTGGCGCCACCCCGGGCGGCAACGGCACCATCAGCACCGCCGTGACACCGGGCCAGATTCCGGGAGTCCCTTCGCAGTGCCCCCCAACGCCGACACCGACCTTCACGAGCACACCGACGGACACTCCCACTTCGACGCCGACTCCCTCCCCGACCCCGTCTCCGACGCCCTCCGCGACACCGACTCAGACGTTCACGCCGACCCCGACTATCACGCCCTCTCCGACGCCGACAAGCACACCGACGCCGACCGCGACCAACACCAACACCGCAACCGCGACGCCGAGTCAGACCGCCACGAGCACCGTGACGCCCTCCGCCACGGCCACGTCGACTGCCACCGCCACTGCCAGCTCGACACCGAGTCCCACGCCGACGGCGACCGCAACGCCGACCGCGACCAACACCAACACCGCAACCGCGACGCCGAGTCAGACCGCCACGGGCACCGTGACGCCCTCCGCCACGGCCACACCGACAGCAACGGCATCGCCGACCACAACCACACCGACCCCGACCGACACCGTCACGCCGTCGCCGACTCCAACCTCGCCGCCTCCCACGCCGACACCGGGCGGGCCGATCGCCGACGTCAGCGTGGACAAGACCGCCTCGCCCAGCTCCGTGGCGCCGAATCAGACCCTGACCTTCCAGATCGTGGTCTCGAACCTCGGGCCGGACCCCGCGGTGAGCGTCACCCTGAACGATCCGCTGCCGGCCGGCACGGTCTTCCTCTCTTGCGTCACGACGGTCGGCTCCTGCTCCGGGCCGCCGGTCGGAACCAACGGAACGGTGACGGCTGCCCTCGGTACGCTCAACCCGGGGGCCTCCGCGACGATCACGATTGCGGTCCAGGTGACGGCGTCGTCAGGGACGCTGACCAATACGGCCACCGCGTCCTCCCCGACACCGGACCCGGACCTGGACAACAACGACGACACGGACGTCGTCCCGGTCGGCCCCGGCGCGGCCATTCCCACACTCTCCCCCGCGATGCTGGCGCTTCTGGCGATGGCACTCGCGGCCGCCGGGCTCTGGACGATGCGCCGGCCGGGCGCCTGAGATCCAGACCCCTGCCGGAAATATCATTGCGGGCGTGGCGGCCCGGCCCCCGCTTCGCGAGGAGGCAGTGATCCCTCACCGGGATGCGCTGGCAGGATGAGGCTCTTCTCCTCCCCCGAGGGAAAATTCGCCCTCCTTGCCTTCTCCACCCTCTTTTCGGTGATCAACCCGATCGAGGCGGCTCCGATTTTCGTCTCGCTCACTTCCGCGGACCCTGGCCACCGACGCCGGGCGGCTCTGAAGGCCTGCCTCGCGGCGGCCGTGATCCTCGCCGTCTTCGCCGCCACGGGAGGCGCGATCTTTGCCTTCTTCGGGATCACGCTGCCCGCCTTCCAGATCGCCGGAGGCATTCTCTTCACGATCATGGGGCTCTCCACCCTGCAGCAGGACGAGCACGAGCGCAGCCCCGGCGGCGCGCCGCGCGGGGACCCCTCCGTCGTGCCGATCGGCATGCCGCTGATCGCCGGACCCGGGGCGATCTCGACCGTCATGGTC
>JBOGJK010000570.1:0-8414 GCA_050745345.1 Thermoanaerobaculia bacterium | reverse complement strand
AATCAACGGTAATAAGCCGGCGGGTCCGATTCCAAATGCTCTCGTAATCCAAGGGGATCTGAAATTGGACCGACCGGAGCAGTCGGGAGCGGGACACTTCTCCGGGAGACCGTTCCTCGGACCTCATTTTCAGGAGTCTTTCCCAATGAAGTTGTTCCGCACAGCCCTCGTCCTCGCTTTCGGACTGTTCAGCCTGGCTGGCCCTTCCGGGGCGCAGACGTACTGCGCCCCGACGACGGGTCAAGTCACGACATCGCTGCCTCAGTTTTCCGGCTCGATCGCCGGGGTTCTCGCGATGCCTGCCGGCGGAGGCCGGTACGTCTACGTCATGACGCAATACGGCATCGCCCGCGGCAGCCTGGCCGATCCTGCCATCCCCGGTCCCTTCGTGCTCGCTCAGATCGGGCACAAGAACCTGGGCGGTGTCGACAACGGCGGCAAGGTCCCGATGGTCTGCGACTGCTACCAGGGGGGCAGCACCATCGACGCCGCGGAGGCTTCCGACGGAAGCGCCCGGATGATCTCGGACTGGAATCTGCGCGGCGGAGGCCTCGCGGCCGAAGTGGCGACGGCCGACGCGGCGAACAACGTGGCGTTCGGCCAGCAGATCGACACGGGATCGGCGGTGCGCGTGCTCGGCGCCCGTGTGGCCGCGATCTATCTTCCCTCCGGCAAGTACGTCGGCTACTTCCCGTTCGCGGGGGCATCGGGAGGAGGCGGCGTGGCCGCCGTGGACGTGACGACGACCAACGGCAACCCCTCCGCGAGCGTGGCGCTGCGTCCCTTCTCGACCCTCTCTTGGGGAAACGGCGGCGCCTTGTCCCTGAAGACGGCCGTGGTCGGCGGCAAGTACCTGCTCGCGGGAGGCGTCAACTCGGATGGCTTGATCCGGATCGCGGAGCTGGACCCCTCGACCGGCGTTGCCGTGGAAAAGGCGAACGCCGCCACAGCGGGCGCGGTCCAATCGCTCGCGGTCGCGGCCGTCAACGGGCGGACGTTCGTCTTCTCGGCGGAGGGGACCCAGGGGGTGCGAGTCTACGAGTACACCGGCGGCGCGCTCACCTGGACCACGACGCTCACGGGGGGCAACTTCAACGAGGTCGTCGTGGCCGGCGGCACGTTTCCGCTCCTCTTCGCGCACAACGTCGTCTCGATCACGGGGATCGAGTCGTACATCGAGGTCTTCGACACGAACTGGATCGTTCAGGGCGGGTTCCCTCGCCAGGCCGCCCACCTGCGGCACAGCGGCGCGCCGCAGACGTTCCTCGGGCCGGGCGGTTTCCAGGCCTTCGTTTCCGGAAGCAACGCCTACGTCTACCGGATCCAGTCGAGCGGCGGCGCGGGGGAAGCCTTGGTCTCGACGACCCGGCTCGACACCTCCTGCGTCTCGATTGACCCTTCTTTGCCCCCGATCGTCAACTCCGTCGCGACGAATCTCTCGGCGGCGTTGCGGCAGGGCGTCGAGCGCACGATCAACTACTACGGCGACCTGTGGAGGGTCCAGGACGCTTCGGCGTCCTCCAACTCCCCACCGGCCAACGGGCTCGATCAGATCGAGTGGGACTGGAACTATGCGGGGGCGTTTACGGCCGACACCGGCTGGAGCCTTCTGCCGTACACGGCGGCCAATTCCGACATCAATCCTGCCTACTTCCCTTGTAACCCTTCCGGGGCAGTCGCCGGTGAGATCCGGACGGGCGCCAACTGCTGGGCGAGCCTCGGAAACCCCTCGACCGGCGCGAGCTACCAGTACGCGCTGCGCACCCACAACGGAAACGGGTGGGGAACTGCAGCGGCACAGGCGATCACGGTCGCGGCACCGCAGGCGAAGATCGCCGGCTTCGCCGGTGGCATCCTGCAGGTGTTGACCGGCCAGGGTGTCGCGGATGCCAGCGGCTCCCAAGGCAACCTCGCCGCGGCGACCTTCGCCTGGACGTTCACGCCGAGCGGGACCGCCTCGACCGCGGTCACCCCCGTCCCGGCAAACGCCACGGCGTTCGAGCTCACGATCACCTATCCCGGCGGCTACACCGCGACGCAGAGCGGGAGCATCTCTCAGGTGGATCTGGTGCCCGACTTCGCTCCGGCCACCGGAACGATCACCGTCGGCGGGCAGCTCACGATCACCAACACGATGCAGAAGGCGGACTCCGTCGTCCTCACCTCCGTCGAGTACTCGTGGGACGCCGGTGCGTACACCGCGCTCTCTTCCTCATTCAACGTCGTTGGCGGCCAGGCCTTGGTTCCGGCTCCGGCGCTTAGCACGGGCCACACGCTCACGCTTCGCTTCAATAAATCGGGATCGCCGCCGAGCGTGACCGTTTCACACGGTCCCTTCAACGTCACCAACAGTCTTGTCGTCTCGGTCACCGGCCCCGCCTTCGGCTCGGCGGGACAGACCGTGCCGTTTGTGGCGGCCGCCTCCGGCGCCACGGGTGCCGTGACCTACTCCTGGTGCTGGGAATCGTGCGTCGGCGGCTTCGGCAGCTTCGTGCCGGGTCCGGCTGCGAACTCGCACGTCTACTACTCCTCCGGCACGAAGACGATCGTCGTGAAGGCCGAGGACTCGGTGCAGAGCAAGGGAACGGGCTCAGCCCAGATCGTCATCTCCGGCGGTGGCGGCGGTGGCGGCGGTGGCGGCGGTGGTACCCTCTCGGTCTTCCTTTCCGGCCCAACGATCGGTCAGACGAGCGTGCCCCTCAGCTTCCCCGCGTCCGCCAGCGGCGGCACACCCCCGTACAGCTACGCCGGGAGATGTGGCGACAACGCCTTTGCTCCGAGCCAGACGACCGCGACTGTCAACTGCACATACGCTTCCGCGGCCCTTTACACGGTCACGATGAGGGTGACCGACTCGGCCAGCGCCGTGGTGACGGCGTCGAGGTCGGTTTCCATCACCCAGGGGGGCAAGCCTCTTCCGATCGCGCAGTTCTCCGTCGAGGGCGCCACCATCAACCCCTTCAACGGCCAGTATCAGGGGGAGGCCCGCAAGCCGATCACGTTCACGGCCACCGAGACCCGCGCCTCCGCCTATGCCTGGGACTTCGGCGACGGCACGATCGGGTCGGGCAAGTCCTCCGTCAAGAGCTTCGATTCCGCGGGAAGCTATACCGTCAAGCTCACGGTGACCGGGGACACGACCAATACGGCGGGCACCGCTTCGAGCAGCAAGAAGTTCGCGATCGGGGCCCCGAAGTTTTCGGCCGTGGTCGTCCCGGATGCGGCCTACATCGTCACCCCGGACGGCGCCTGGAAGACGGACGTAACGGTCACCAACTCGGGCGCGACCCCCCTGACGATTGCGCCGATCTACCGCTCCTACGAGTCGCTGGTCCCGCAGCCGCCGGCCACGGGCGTCGACGTGACCACCCTCGGCTTCGACACCGCGACGAAGTACACGATCGCTCCGGGCGGCTCCTGGTCGCAGGACGACGTGGTCGGGTTCCTGGGCGGGGCCGGCAAGGGCAACCTTTTCATCCAGACGGAAGGGGGCGCCTCACCCGACGCCGCGGCCCGCGTCTACTTCGCGCCGAACGATCCGGAGCAGGGGGCCTACGGCAACGCGGTCCCCGCCTTCCCGATCGGCGCGTTCGGCCAGGTCGGCGTCCTGTCGGTGCGCGCGGTCAACCCGCAGACGATCGTCGGCGTTCGGTCGGACCAGGAGCAGCGCTTCAAGCTGAAGCTCTACAACTCGTCCGGGGCGGTCAACGGATTCCGTGTCCGGGCGTTCGACGAGACGGGCGCCCCCGTCTCTCTCAAGGACGACAGCGGCAACCTCGTGCCGAGCCTCGATATCGCCGTCGGCGCCTACCAGGCGGCCGAGCTGGCAGACGAGCGCCTCGGCCTGACCGACCCGGCGCGGCGCTACGTGCTCAAGGCCGAGCCGGTCACGACCGGGGCGATGCTGCTCGCCTCGGCCTCGGTGATCGACCGCGTCACCAATGACCAGGTCCAGCTCGCCGACGGCGACACCCGCCCCTCCCCCGAGGGGGGCAGCGTCGTCGCGTGGGTGCCGGGGGTCAGCCGCTTCGACACCTCGGCCGCGCACTGGCGCACGAGCGTCTCGATCCTGAATTCCGGCAGCGCCGTCCGGGGCGTGCTCGTCGAGTACCTCTACGGGCCGGGCAAGGTCGTCCAGTACTTTCAGGCGATGAACCCGGGCCAGCTTGCGACCTTCGACGACATCTCCGAGCTCTTCCCGGCCGTGCCCGAGATCGCCGCCGAGGCGGGGACGGCCGGCCTCCTGCGGGTCAGCTATCCCGCCGACGCCGAGACCGCGACCAACCCGGTCTACGTCAGCGCGCGCTCCTACGACGACCGCAGCGCGGTCTCCGGCGGGACGGCCGGCACCGCGCTTTCGGCCTACGCGGTGGGCGACGCGATCGGCTGGGGCGACGTGCCCCTGGTGATCCCGGGCGCCGAGGTGAACGAGCGTTTCCGGACCAACGTCGGCTTCTTCGCCCTGGACGACGAGGTGACGGTCCTGAGAGTCTCGGCGGTCGACAAGGACGGCAACGTCGTCGGCTACCGGGAAGACATCGCGCTCAACCTCGAAGGAGCGACGGGACCCTGGGGTCAGTTCCCCATCTCGCTCATTCCCAACGTTCCGGCCGAGCCGGTCAGCCTGCGCGTCGAGGTTCTCCAGGGCGGGCGCGTCGGCGCATACGCGATCAACATCGATCAGAAGAGCCTGGACACGACGTTCATCAAGGCAACGCGGTAGCGTTCCTTCGCCGTCGGGCCGCGCGCCCGGGCGCGGGCTGGTCGGCCCGGCCCTTGCGACATCCGCGGACAGGGCCCGACGGGACGGTCCGGGGCTCCGTAGGAAAGGCAAGTAGAATGGACTCGTTGCCTGTGTCCACGCCCGACGAGCGGAGCCGCAGCGAGGCGTCCGCCTCCGCGCGCCTGCCGGCGCTGCTGGAGCCGGAGACGGCCTCTCCCTTCCTCCACGACCGCGGCACGGTCGTCTATAACCCTCTGACCGGCGAGTCGCTCCCGAAAGACGGGGAGGGCTTCCGCGCGCTCTCCCGGATCGCCCGGGGGTTGCCGCCCGAGGCGGAGCCGGCGGTGCTCGATCACCTCCGTGCGGCCCGCTTCCTGATCGAGGACGTGGACGCCGAGGCCCGCCGCACCCACCTGCTCTATGTCTCGCTCGAGACCTGCACGACCTGCAACCACCGCTGCCCCTTCTGTCCGGTCTCGGTCTCCCCGCGCGACCGGGAGGTCATGAGCCAGGAGCTCTTCGAGTCGATCCTCGACCAGGTCGTGGAGGTCGGGGGACGGCGGACCGTCGTCTTCCTCTCCAACTACAACGAGCCCACGATCGACCCGCTCTTCGAGGAGCGTGTCCGCGCTCTCTTCGCGCGCGGCCTGCCCGTCAGCCTGCTGACCAACGCTTCGAACCTCAGCCCGGACCGCGCCGCGCGGCTCTCGGCGCACGGCCGCTTCCGGTACGTCGGGATCAACCTGCCGACCCTCGATCCCGGGCGGTACGAACGGATGCACGGCACCCGCGACCTCGCGCGCGTGCTCGCGAACATCGACGCCCTGCCCGCCGCCCGGCTCTCCGAAGAGTCGGCGATCGTCGTTCTCGGGGAGGAGGACGAGGCGCACCGCCGCGACGTCGTAGAGCTCCGGGCCCGTTTCGAGCCGAAGGGGTGGGACGTCCGGCCCTTCAAGATCCGGAGCCGGCCGGCGAGCGGGACCTTCGTGCCCGAGCCTCCGGCCAAGAAGAAGCTGCGCGGCTGCGAGCAAATGGGGTCGCGTCCCTTCGAGCATCTCCACGTGACCGCCACGGCCAGGGCGGTGCTCTGCTGCCAGGACTACTACGAGAAGCTCACGGTCGGAGACCTGAAGACACAGACGGTCGCGGAGATCCTGGGGGGAGAGACGATGGCGCGCCTGCGCCGCTGGACCTACGGCGTCGAGGAGGCTCCGGACGACTTCCTCTGCCGCCGCTGCGAGTTCGCCCTGGGGGAGTGAGAGAGAATCGGTTCATCGGCTGATCGGTCCATCGGACGATCTGGCAACCCGATGGACCGATGAACCGATGGACCGATGAACCGATGAGCACGATCGCCATCCGCGCGGAAGAAATCTCCAAGACCTATCGCCTCTACGACCGGCCCGTGGACCGGTTGAAGGAGATCCTGCTGCGGCGCCCGCGGCACCACGACTTCCCGGCGCTGTCGGGGGTCAGCTTCGAGCTGCCCGCGGGCGGCGCGCTCGGCATCATCGGCGAGAACGGCGCGGGCAAGTCCACGTTGCTCAAGATCGTCGCGGGCACGGCGCACCCGACCTCGGGCTCCGTCGAGCGCAAAGGGGTCGTCGCGTCGATCCTGGAGCTCGGGATGGGCTTCCACCCGGAGTTCACCGGGCGCGAGAACGCGCGGATGAACGCGGCGCTTCTGGGTCTGACGGCGGCAGACCTGCGCCGCCGGCTGCCGGAGATCCGCGAGTTCGCCGAGCTGGGAGAGTTCTTCGACCGCCCCGTGCGGACCTACTCCTCCGGCATGGCGCTGCGGCTCGCCTTCGCCGTCGCGACACATGTGGACGCGGACGTTCTGATCGTGGACGAGGCGCTGGCGGTGGGCGACGGCTACTTCCAGAAGAAGTCGATCGACCGCATCACCGACTTCCACAAGCGGGGGGGCACGCTGCTCTTCTGCTCGCACGCGCTCTACTACGTCGCCCTGCTGTGCGACCGCGCGCTCTGGCTGCGGGAGGGGAGGATCGCGGCCGCCGGCCCGGCCCTGTCGGTCGTGCGCGCCTACGAGGCCTTCCTGCAGGAGAAGGAGCGACGCTTCACTTTCGAGGAGCCGATCGCGCCGGAGGCCCCCACCAACGGGCGGCGCCCGGCGCGCTTCACGGAGGTCTTCGTGCACGACGGCTCCGGCTACCCCCGGGCGGAGTTCGCGTCGGGCGAGACGGTGGCTCTCGACCTCTGTTTCGAGTCGGACGACCCGTCGCTCGCCTTCCACCTGCGCGTCGGGGCGGATCGGGAGGACGGTGTCCAGGCCTTCGCCGTGGACACCCGCTCGGAGCCGTGGGCGCCGCTGACGGGACGGCGCCGCTATCGCGCGCGCCTGCTTCTGCCGGAGCTGCCGATCACCCAGGGAGAATTCCGCCTCTACGCGTTCCTGGGGGATGAAACGGCGCTCCACCTGCACGATCTGCGGATCCTGAGGCCGGGCTTCTCCGTGGTGGCGCCCGACTATGCCGTGGGCCTGGTGCGGCCGACGCACGTCTGGAGCTTCCCGGGGCAAGAGCACGCGGGCTTCACCCAGCCGGCGCGCCCAGCCGCCGTGACCCCGTGACGGACGCCTCGGCCGCCGTTGGATGACGGCGCCCCTCTCCATCGTCTACCTGCTCGAGTCGACGGGCCTCTGGGGCGGCGTGCGCGTCGTGCTCCTGCAGGCGGAGGCCCTGGCGCGGCGCGGGCACCGTGTCGCGGTCGTCTCGCCCGAGCCCGCTCCCGAATGGTTCTCCCTGCGGCGCGCGCGGTTCGAGCGCTCCTCCTTCCGCGACTCGACGGAGCTTTCTGCCGCCGCGATTCGGGTCGCCACCTTCTGGACGACGGTGGAGCCGGCGCTCGACGGCGCGCGCGGGGCGGTCTTCCACCTCTGCCAGGGGTACGAGGGGGACTTCTCGTTCTACTCCGACCGCCGGGAAGCGATCGAGCGGGCGTACGGGGCGCGGACCCGCAAGCTCGCGATCTCCGAGACTCTCGCGGCTCGCCTCGCGCGGCACGGCTTCGGGCCGGTGACCGTCGTGGGTCAAGCCTTCGACGGCGCGGACTTCCGGCCGGGGCCCGGGCGCGCCGCGGCGGACCCTCCCGTGGTGCTGCTGGTCGGACCCTTCGAGGCGGACGTGAAGGGGATCGGAATCGCGCTCGAAGGGCTCGCCCGCTACCGTCGCCGCGGCGGCCGGTTCCGGCTGCGGCGCGTCTCGACTTTCGCGCCCACCGCGGCGGAGCGCGCGACGGGTCTCGTGGAGGAGTACCACCACCATCTCCCCCCCGAGCGCATGCCCTTCGCCTACCGCGCGAGCGACCTGTTCGTCGGGCCCTCGCGTCCCGAGGAGGGCTTCGGGCTGCCCGTGCTCGAGGCGCTCTCGTGCGGCGTGCCGTGCCTGCTCTCCGACACGCCGGGGCACCGGGAGATTGCCGGGGCGGGCGCGCTCTACTTCCGCGATGGGGACCCGGAGAGCCTGGCCGCGGCGTTCCCCGAGGCGCTCTCGGAGGAGGCCCAGCGTCAAGCGCGGGCGGAGGGACCGCGGATCGCGGCACGGTTTACCGTGGAGGGCGTGGCGGAGAAGCTCGAGCGCGCGTTCGAAGGGGCGGTCGGCGGATTGGACCGCCCTCACCCCGGCCCTCTCCCGGGGGGAGAGGGGGAAGAGCGCCCTCACCCCGGCCC
>JBOGJK010000569.1:0-5583 GCA_050745345.1 Thermoanaerobaculia bacterium | reverse complement strand
GCCCCGAGGCCTTCCAGATCTGTGCGGCGCGGGCGAGGTCCGACGGCGCCACGAAGACGACCATGCCGATTCCCATGTTGAAAACGCGGTGCATCTCTTCGAACGAAACGCCTCCCTCGCGCCTGATGACTTCGAACACCGGCAAGACCGGCCACGCACCCGCCTTGATGGCGACATCGAGGCCTTCCGGCAGCACGCGCGGGATGTTGTCGTAAAAGCCGCCGCCCGTGATGTGCGCCATGCCGTGGACGAGTTCGGCATCGAGGAGCGGTTCGAGCGCCCTCAGGTACGACAGGTGCGGATCGAGGAGGACGTCCCCGATCGCGCGGCCGCCGAGCTCCTTCAGGCGGTCCTGCGGCGCGCGGCCCATCGTCTGGAAGAAGACCTTGCGCGCCAGCGCATAGCCGTTGGTCTGGAGACCCACCGACGGGAGCCCTACGGCCACGTCGCCGGCCGCGATGCGCGAGCCGTCGAGGATCTTTGCCCGGTCGACGACGCCCACGATCGTGCCCGCGAGGTCGTATTCCCCGGCCGCGTAGAAGCCCGGCATCTCGGCTGTCTCGCCGCCGAGAAGCGCCGTCCCGTTCTCGCGGCAGGCCCGGGCGATACCATCGATCACTCCCTCGATCACCCCCGGCTCGACTTTTCCGGTCGCGATGTAGTCGAGGAAGAAGAGTGGCCGCCCGCCCTGAACGAGAATATCGTTGACGCAGTGGTTGACGAGGTCGGCGCCGCACTTGTCGTGCCGGCCCATCTCGATCGCCACCTTCAGCTTGGTGCCCACGCCGTCGGTCGAGCCGACGAGGACCGGCTCGCGGTAGCCCGAGAAGTCGGGCCGGAACAGGCCCCCGAAGCCGCCCACGTCTCCGAGAACGCCCGGCGTGAAGGTCGAGCGGATCGCCGTCTTCGCCCGCGCGAGCGCCGCGGCTTTCGCGTCGATGTCGACGCCGGCTTCGGCGTAACGCGATTTCGTCAAGGAGCGGGATTATATCGGCCGCACTCTGCCCGGGCGCAGGCCGTTCATCGCGGCGGCGCGATGGGCCGGAAGGACCCGAGGGTTTCGTCGTAGAGATAGGGCGCGCGTTCCGGCGCCAGCCGGGCGAGGTCCGCGTCGTGGTCGCCGAGGTCGTGAACGATCCAGGTCCTCGCGGTATCGAGGTCGGGCACGTTGGCGACGAGGCTGCGATGAACGTCGTGGGCCGGCGCGTAGCGGACGAAGACGATCGAACGCCCGTCGGGCAACTCCTCGATCCGTCTTCGAAAGCTCGCCTCATAGCCTGCCTTCTCCAGCATCGCGGCCCGCTCCGGTCCCACCTGTCCGAGCGCCCCGACGAGAACCGCAGCGAGCAGCAGGGCCCAGAGCCGGGCCTGCAGGGACGCCGGGCCCCGGGCCCGCCGCTCCCGCTGCTCCTGCCGGGCGGCCAGCGCGCCCACGGACGCGACCACGCCGCAGAGGCCGAGCGCAGTCAGGAACGAAAGAAACGTCTGGATCTCGAGGTAGTACGGCGTCCAGGCCGGAGAATGCGCAAACGACAGATAGGCCGCCACCAGTCCGAGGGCCGACACGAGCGCAAAGACTCCAGTCCGATCGAGCTCGAGCGCCCCGAGCAGAGCGGCCAGGCCGAGGGGCTCCCGTCCGCTGCCCCACTGGTTCTGGCCGATGGCGCCGAGCCGGCGGCGCAGCGTCAGGGGCAGCGCGCGCAGCGTGTGTTCCGCGTGGATCCTCTTGAACTGGCGGTCGAAGGCCTCCATCGATTTGGGCATCGGCCGCAGCGGCGGCTCCGGACGCACTCCGAAGCCGATCCAGTCATAGGGGTGGTACACGCGCGAGTAGTAGCTGTAGGGGCTGACTCGCCAGTCCCCCATGGTCTTCGCGCTCCACAGGGGAAGAACCGCCAGACACGCCCCGCCCGCCGCGACCGCGAGCGCCAGGTCCGCCCACGCGCGCCGGCGCCACACGCGGCCGAGGAACACGAGACCGATGGGGATCCCGAAGGCGAACATCGTCATCGGACGGGTGATCGCACCCCAGCCGAGCGACAGAGCCAGAACGGCGGCCCACCGGCTCTTCCCGCCGTCGAGCCATTCGCGCAGGGCCCACAGGGACAGGAGCCAGAGAACGGTCGTCGTGTTCTCGGAGAGATAGGAAGCGCGATAGGCGAAGGTCCCCGGATCGGTCACCCACAGGAGCCAGGCAAACAGCGCCACCACGCCCCCGGCGATCCGGCGGGCGTGCGCGAAGAGAAGAGCGGCGGCCAGGCCGTTGATCAGCAGCGGAACGAGGGCCGGCCAACCCAACCAAACGCCCGGGACCAGAAGCAGCGAGTGTCCCGGCGGGTATTTGGCGGCGAGAAAGGGGGTCACGAAGACGTGCATCTGCTCGAAGAACTCCGGGAGCGGCCGCGCCGGGGCGACCCATCGGAGGGAAGCGAAGATGCGAGCCTGGAGCAGATACGCCTGCTCGTCGTGCACCATCGGGACCGACTGGGCGGATCCCCAGACGAAGGCCACCAGACCGAAGCTCGCCAGGCCCGCCAGGACCAGGACCGCGCGCCCCTCGAGAAAACCGGGGCCGGCCAGGCGCGGACGCGGCCGGAGAGGGCCCGGAACCGACAGCAGCAGCGCGAGGCCCGCAATGGAGGGGTGGAACACGCTCGACAGCACCCAGAGAACCGCACAGAGCAATCCGCCGAAGGCGAGTGTCCCCGCGGCGATCACAAGAGCGGCGGCCGGCGACCCCGCCCTCAACGCCCGCCGTCGCAGCAGCAGGTGGAAGCCGAGAAGCAGGGCGAGCGCGACGAAGAGATCCGTCATGGAACGCGGCTAGAGCCTGTCTTGCCCCGGAGCCGGCGGCCGCGCTGGCTCAAGCGCGGGACGGCTTGCGGCACAGCAGCTGGTACTGGGCGCCCAGGGGCAGCCGCGAAACGAACGGCTCGAGCGGCCGAAGCGCCCGCAGGACCCGCGGAAACAGGAAGAGGTGGTCCGCGCGGAGGACCGAAAACCCCTGCCCTCGAAGCAGGCGCCCGGCAGCGAGGAACGACACGGGCTCGGCGCCCCGGTCGAAGGGAATCCGGCTCATGACGTATCGGGCCCCCGGATTCCACGGGTTGTTCTCCCAGAAAGCGAGCAAGCCCCCCGGACGCAGCGCGTCGAACAGGAAGCGCGCCTCGACGGGCCGCTGGGCCGGAGCGATGTGATGGAACACCCCGTTGCAGAACGCGAGATCGAACGTCCCGTCCGGAACGCACGCATCGCGCTCCACGAAATGGATTCGATCCGAGACGTGCGTCGCCAGCGCCGCTTCGAGCAGCCCCTTCGATTTCTCGACCCCCACGACCCGCGCCGCGCCGAGCCCTTCCTGGAGCAGGGGCGCCGATGAGCCGTGCCCGCAGCCGTAGTCGAGCACAGATGCCGGCCGTTCGCCGGCGCGTTCGAGGCAGGCCGCGAGCCAGGCGATCCTCCGGCGGGCAAAATAGGAAGCGTCCTCTCCCGACACCGCCAGCCCGCGATTCAGGAGCTCGTCGTAGTCCAGCCGGTACGCGTCGAAGGGAGATCTCGCGCTCTGCGCCGGCACCTCGGCAGTCACCGGCGCCTCATCCCGAGGATGCTCACGAAGAAGCTCGACAGGACCGTCTGGAACCCCAACACTGTCAGCGTGACGCCCGGAATGACCCAGCGCATCGTGCGGCTGTAGTCGAGCGCCCCGAAACCGGAGGCCCTCCACTGAGTGACCGCGCCGGCGAGCAGCAGCAGGCCAAGAGCCATCATCGCTCCGCCGGCCAGGACTCCCCTTTCCAGGTTGACCAACCGGAAGAGCCGCGTCACGCGCCGATCCTCCGGGAGCAGGCCCTCGCTGATCGCGAACGACTTCGCGAGGAGCGCGAAGAGGACGGACTGATACCCGCAGATGATCGCGAGGCTCGCGAAGAGCAGCGTGTGCGCGTCGAAGCTCACGTGGCCGATCCGCAGGCCCGGCATGACCAGCCCGAACCCGATGAGCCCGAACGCTATCAGGACGGCGCCGGGAACCAGGAAGAGCCAGCGGGGGCTGTAAAGGAGAAAGAACCGCAGGGTCCTCCACCCGTCGCGGAAGGTCTTCAGGTGCGGCGCGTGCGTCCGGCGCCCGTCCGGATACAGGGTGATGGGGACCTCCGCGATGCGGCCTCCCGAGAGGCTCGACTTGATGATCATCTCTGTGGCGAATTCCATTCCCGTGCAGCGCTGGTCGAGCCGCTCGTAGAACTCCCGGGAGAATCCCCGAAGCCCGCAGTAGACGTCGTGGATCGGCGCCCGAAACCAGGACCGGGCCATTCGCGAGAACATCGGGTTGCCCCACCAGCGATGGAGCCAGGGCATCGCGCCCCGCATCACGCGCCCGCCCCCCGACTCGAGTCGGCAGCCCTGCACGAGATCGAACCCCTCGCGCAGCTTTTCCACGAATTTCGGGATTTCTCCGAAGTCGTAGCTGTCGTCCGCGTCCCCCATCACGACGAACCGGCCGCGGCTCGCGGCGATGCCGGCCATCAGCGCGCTGCCGTAGCCGCGGGCCGACACCGGAAGGACGCGAGCACCCATCCGGGCCGCGATCTCGGCCGAGGCGTCGGTGCTCCCGTTGTCGGCGAGAATGATCTCCCCGCGGATTCCGCCGTCGCGGAGCGCGCGTTGCGCCTTCTCGATGCAGGCCGCGATCGTGTCGGCCTCATTCAGGCAGGGCATCACGACCGAGAGCTCGATCGGCGTTTCGGCGCCGGCCGCGCCGGGCCGAGCCGGTCCTGCGGAGACGGAGCTCACCGAGCCACCTTCGGAGTCAGCGCGCCGGACCGAGCGAGCATCACGGGATACCGTTTAGAGTAGCGCATCCGGCCCCGCCCCCAAGGCCTCACCGAGCCTCGCGCCGCAACGCGAGCACGAAGAGCGGATGGATCCGGACCGGCGATCCCTCGGCCCGAAACGGGGCCAGCCGATACTCCTTCTCGATCCAGGCCCGAACGAGCCGCCCGTAGCCTTCTCCGAAGAGACCCCGGTTGTACTCGGTCGCCGGGCGGCGCCAGAGGACGATCGCCGCCGGCGACGCCCGTTCGAGCTCGGCGAGGACCGCCGCCTCGTTCGCCTCCGTGAGGTAGCCCGGCAGGTACAGCTTGTGACGGATCGGATTCGGCCGCCCCGAAAGGAGATTCAGGAGCTCGCCTTCGGGGAAGACGACGAGGCCGTCGCCGTCCCGGGTTTCACGCCGGACGGTCTGGCCGAGCCCCTCGATTTCCCGCGCAATCTCGGGGCGGGCCGACAGCATCCCGCCCGTCCCCGCGATCGGGACCGCCTCGATGGAGGCGTACTGCCACGCGCGGCCGAAAAACGCGAGAACGGCGAGCGTGGCCGTGGTCCAGCGAAGCGCAGCGGCGAGCCGGCGGCGAGGCGGGGCGAGGCGGCGACGGGTGGCGGCGGCCCGCACGAGCCCGGCCGCGCCGACGAAGGCGAAGAGCAGAGGCGGCCCGACGTACGCCGAGTCGCCTATGTGGAACGGGCGCCGGTACGACAGCAGCAGCCCGAGAAACCCGCAGGCTGCCAGCGCCGCCGCCGGCGAGC
>JBOGJK010000568.1:0-12178 GCA_050745345.1 Thermoanaerobaculia bacterium | reverse complement strand
AAAACGACGACGGGAAGGAAACACGAAAGCCTCCTTGCGGCCCGGGACGGCGGCCGGCGGCGTCCGGCTGGAACCCGCTCCCACCATAACCGATCGGTCTTGCCTCCGGCCCGAGGACCTCACGGCTCTCCCTCCTCGACCGGCGGAGCCTGCGGAAGGGGGACCGATCTCCAGCTCTTTCCGCCGTCCCGGCTCTTGAGGATGGCGCCCTCGGCGCCAACCAGCACCGTCTCGCCCGAATCCCGGCCGACCGCAACCGCGGTCAACAACGAGCCGCCCGGTCCGACATCGATCCGGGACCAGCTGGCACCGCCGTTGCCGCTGCGGAAGAGGCCCGTGACCGCGATGGCATGGAGCCTCGCCGGCGAGGCGGGATCGATCGCCACGGTAAGCAGCGACGAGCTGGTCAGGCCGGCGTTGACAGGAGACCAGCTCGCCCCCGCGCTGGAGGTCTTGAAGAGTCCGCCTTCGGTCGCCGCATAGAGCGTGCCCGGCTCGGACGGGTGAGCGGCGAAGCCCCGCACCGCCCCGCGCGGCAGCCCTCCGGCGGCGGGGGCCCACTTACCCGAGCCCCGGTCGAGCCGGAAGACTCCCAAGCGGCGAGTGCCCGCGTAGAGGGCCCCCTTCGCCGCGACCGCGAGCGCGGTCACGGCGGGCTCCGGAAGGCCGTCGGAGAACGCCGTCCAGCTTGCGCCGCCGTCCAGGCTCCGGAATACCCCGCCATCGGTCGCGGCGTACACGGCCCGCGGCGGGCCCGTATCGATCGCCAGGGCCTCGACGAAGAGGTTGTCGAGGCCCGCCGTCGACTCGGACCAGTGCCGGCCGCCGTCCACACTGCGGAAGGCCCCGGCACCGCTGGTCCCGGCGTAGAGGGCGCCGTCCTCGGAATCGGCCACGATGGCGCCGACGAAGAGGCCCGAGAGAGGCCCCTCGGCGAGGGCCCAGCTCTCGCCCCCGTCCGAGCTGTGATAGAGGCCACCGGCCGCCGTCCCGGCGAAGACTTCCGAAGAAGGCGAAACGATCAGGAGGGCCAGCACCGCTCCGGCGCCGCGGATGCCTTTGTCGTCACCGGCCATCGAAGCCACGCTTGCCGCGACGCCGAACGCGGCGAGCAGCAGCCGCCCCTCGAGCCCGTGCGCCTCAGTCTGCCGAGCCGGCACGCCGCTCCTTGTTGCTTCTCTTCAGTTCCGTCCAGCTCGAGCCGCCGCTTACCGTCTTGAAGAGTCCCCCGTCGGTGCCGGCATAGAGGGTCGCCGGGTTGGTGGGGTCGATGGCGAGCGCCGTGATGAACTGGTTGGTCAGGCCGTTGCTGGTGGCGGTCCAACGGGCGCCCCCGTCGGCGCTCCGAAAGACGCCGCTGGCGGTTCCGGCGTAGAGCGTGCCCCGGGACGTCGGATCGATCGCCAGCGCCATCGTGAACCGGCTCGCCAGGCCGTTGTTGACCGGCTCCCAGCTCCGGGCCGCATCCGAGCTCTTGAAGACGCCCTCCACCGTCAGCGCGTAAAGCGTCGGTGGGGAACGGGCATCGACCGCCAGGCCGAGCACGATCGTGCTCCTCAATCCGTCGCTCGAACCGCTCCACTGTCCGCCTCCGTCAGCGCTCTTGAAGACGCCGCCGCCGTTGGTCGCGGCATACAGGGTCGAGGAGGACGACGGATCGATGGCGAGCGTCGTGACGAACTGGTTGGTCAGCCCGCGGCTCATCTCGGTCCAGTGCGCGCCCCCGTCGGCGCTCTTGAAGACACCGCCCCCCGTGCCCGCGTAGACGGTCGAGGGAGAGGACGGGTCAATCGCCAGCGCTCCGACGAAGAGGCCGCCCATCTCCGTGTCGAGCGGCATGCGCGAGGCACCACTCTCGGTTTTCTTGAAGATGCCGGCTGCCGTCCCGATCCAGACGGTGGAGTTGGAGGAGCCGTCGATGGCGAGCGCCCCGACGGACACCCCCGAGAGCGCGGGATCGAGGGCGGACCAGGTCACCCCGCCGTCGGTGGACTGGAAGACCCCGCCCGTCGTACCGGCGTAGAGCGTCCCGGGAGCGGAGGGATCGACGGCGACGGCCATCACCGCGCGCCCATAGGGCCCTGCCGGCCGCGGTTTCGTCTTCGCCGCCGGGGGCGTTTGCGCGATACCCACGGCTGTGGCGAGCGCTCCCGACGCCAGAATACGCAGCGCCGGGCCGGACCACGCTCGCCAGCGGGGTCCCTTCGAACCGAGGATGGTCACCGGACCCACTATCCTCCCCCATTCGCGGTGACTTCACACATTCGGCCACGAGCCGCCGAAGGCGCGGGACAGACGGCCTCTTTTCGGTGTCGAAACACCATCCGGGGCGGAGCCGGAGCCCGTTGGAGGGGGCGCCGGGCGAGCCAGAATGACCCACCGCCGCGCCTGCCGGCCATCGCCTCAGCGGGCCCGCTCCGCGACCTTCTCCTTGACCGCCTGAACCTCCGGGTGCTGGAAGCCCAGCAGCTCCGCGATCCGCCGCGCCAGACGGTTCTCGGCTTCCGTCAGCGCACCGTCGGAATAGACCACGCCCCAGACCGCCTCGACCATCTGGAGACGCTCCTCGCGGGAGAAGCGCTCCGCCACGCGCCGCGTGAAGCCGAAGAGGTCCACGCTCTCCCGTCGCTCCTGCTCGGCCAGGCGCAGGAGCTCGGCAAAGTCGGACTCGGCCACACCCATCTCGCGCGCCGCGCGCGCGATGCGCGCGCGCTCTTCCTCGGAGAAGTCGTCGTCGGCGTGGGCGAGTTCGAGCAGCAGCGCGCAGGCCGCCACGGGGACGCGATCAGCGTGAGGCTTCTCGGGCTCCGCGTCGAGCCGCCGCGAGAAGAAGGAGCGGATCGAGTCGAGCACCACGGCCCCGTGAGTCTATCCCCGCGGCCCCTCGCCGTCCCGCTGCCCGCGGGGGCCGCCCCGCGCCGGGAAACTTTCGAAGGGCCGATGCGTATTGGGGATGTGAGGCCCGCGACATGAACCGGAGCAAGCTCGAAACCCTGCTGCTCACCCTCGAATCGACACCGGCCCTGCTGGCGCGGGCGATCCGCGAGTTCTCCCCGCGCGAGGCGACCCGGAGGCCCGCGGCCGGCGGCTTTTCGCTCGTCGAAAACGTCTGGCACCTGGCCGACCTCGAGCGCGAAGGCTACGGCGTGCGCATCCGGCGCCTGCTGACGGAGGAGGAGCCGACGCTTTCCAACTTCGACGGTGACCGCCTGGCCCGCGAGCGGGACTACCAGGGAAGGAGCCTCGCCGAAGGCCTCGCGGCGTTTTCCCTGGCGCGCCACCGCAACCTCGAGCGTCTGCGCGCTGTCCCTTCCGCGGCCTGGAACCGCGCGGGGTTTCAGGAGTCCGTCGGCCGCATCCTTCTCGCCGACGTGCCGCGCCTGATGGCGGAGCACGACCGCTCCCACACGGAAGACATCCGCGCGCTCCTGTCGGAAGTCCGCTCCGGCACGCCGCTCCCGAATCCGCGACCGACCTCGGCCGTCGCCTGAGACGGCCGGGCCGGCGGCCCCGCTCCCGGCCCGGTGTGCGGCCCTTGGAGCCCGAACCCTCCTTCCGGCTCCGGGGCCGCCGCCGGGCTCATTGCCCGGCGAGGCTCGCGGCCCCCGAAGCCCTTCTCTTCCTCACGCGCTCCCGCGCCAAGGCGATGATCCCCGGCAGGATCGAGAGGAAGACCACGATCACGATCACGATCTCGATGTGCTCGCGCACTCCCGGAATCTGTCCGAGGTAGTAGCCGGTGAGCGTCATCGAGAGGACCCACAGCAGGCCGCCGAACACGTTGAAGGAGACGAAGCGCCGGTACTCCATGCGCCCCATGCCGGCCACGACTGGAGCGAACGTGCGCACGATCGGCATGAAGCGCGCGAGGATGATCGTCTTGCCGCCGTGCTTCTCGTAGAAGTCGTGGGCGCGGCGCAGGTGCTCGGGGTTGAAGAGAAGCGACTTCGGCCGTTTGAAGAGGGCCGGCCCGGCGCGGCGGCCGATCCAGTAGCCCACGGTGTCGCCGGCGATCGCAGCGGCGATGAGGACGGCGTTCAAGACCCAGATGTTCAGATGCCCGGCCGCGGCGAAGACCCCCGCCGTGACGAGCAGCGAGTCGCCCGGCAGGAAGAAGCCCACCATCAGCCCGGTCTCCGCGAAGACGATGGCCGTCATTGCGGAGAGCCCTCCGACGCGAACGAGGGTCTCGACGTCGGTCAGGCGGTGGAAGAGCTCCTTGAACCAGTCCATGAGGTCGGGGCATCGTAGCAGAGAGGATTCGGAAGACGGAAGACGGAAGACGAGATAGCCATTCTCCTTTCGTCTCCCGTCTCACGTCTCCCGTCTCCCGGCTTGCACTAGCATTGGACGATGGCCGACTACACCGAAGAGCACGCGAAGTCCGGCATCGAAGCCGCGTTGCCCGCGATCGAGACCTGGCCGAACCAGTACCCGGACTACGAGATCACCGTCGAGGTCCCAGAGTACAACGCGATCTGCCCGAAGACGGGGCTGCCCGACTTCGGACACCTGACGATCCGCTACGTGCCGGACCGGCGCTGCCTGGAGCTCAAGTCGCTCAAGCTCTACATCGTGGCGTACCGCAACCTGGGGATCTTCTACGAGAACGCGGTCAACCGGATCCTCGAGGACTGTGTCGCCGCCTGCCGGCCGAAGAGGATGAGCGTGAAGGGCACATTCTCCTCGCGTGGGGGGATCTCCTCGACGGTCGAAGCGCGCTGGCCGAGGGAGGGCTCGGCGCGATAGCGGTCCTTGAGCGGCCCGGCAGGGTACGAAGCTCTTCGGTGTTCCTGGCCATCCTCGCGGAGCGGAACCGCGTCGGGTCGCCGCCGGCAGGCCGGCTATCTTCGGATGGTGCGGGAGGCTCGCAGCGTGTCGACGCGGTCCTGGACCTTCGCGTACTCGGAAGGCGCATCGCGCCTGCCCGCACGCTCGTTGGTCTGGGGCGCCCAGTGGTCGTTGCGGATCATCCCCTCGATCCTCTTGCGGATGTACTCGTGGAATTCCTTCTCAACCACCGTGATCGAGTCCGAGCTCCTGCCGTAAGTGTAGGGCTTCGTGAGGAGGCTCGAGATGTCCTTGTCGCCGTCGAGAAGGGGCGGAAGCCAGTTCTTGGCGATGTCGTTCTCGTCGAGCACGTGCAGCAGTTCATGGCCGTAGATCTCGGCGAAGATCTTCCCGGAGATGTCGTCCTTGGGATCCGGTTTCAGGTGGTCGAGAACGAAGATCGCGAGGTCCAGATCCAGGTAGATCTCTCCGCCCTGGAACTGGAACTGGCCCGGGCCCATCGTCGAAGTGGAGAGGCGTTTCCACTGGGTCGCCGGGTTTCTGAAGTGGACTTCCAGCTCGCGGGTTACCAGGCCGTTGACGATCGAAAGGCCGCCCCCCTTGGATCCCACGGCACCCTCCCTCGCCTTCTGATTCATCACGGTGACGTCGACGAAGCTCGGGGTCCGGACCTGCTCATCCTTGAGGGCCGTCGGCACCGTGACCTTGTACTTCTTCGCGTCCAGCAGAAGCTCGTTCGCCGTCCAGTGGATCCGCGCGGTGTAGAGCACGCCCATCGTCCCCCCCTCCGATCACGATCCGACAAACTCCCGATGGAGCGCCTCTTTGAGCTGCGCGGCCACCGGGCCCGGCCTCCCGTCGCCGATCGCGCGGCCCGCAACCCGGACCAGCGGATGCGTCCAGAGCGTCGTCGACGCAAGGAAGACTTCCGAAGCGGAGAACATCTCCTCCACGGTGAAGGTCCTCTCCTCCACGGGGATGCCAAGGCGCCGCGCGGCGGCGATCGTGGCGGCGCGCGTGACGCCGGGCAGGATCCGAGGGCCGTTGGGCGCCGTGCGGAGCTTCCCGTCGAGCACCGCGAAGAGGTTCGCCTTCGTGGCCTCGAGAGCCAGGCCGTCGAGCACGAGGACCGCGTCGATCGCACCCTCCTCGCGCGCCTGCTGGGCGGCGAGCACGTTGGGAAGGAGCATCACGGTCTTGATGTCGCAGCGCCCCCATCGCTCGTCGGGCAGCAGGATGGCGTTGCCGCCCCCCTCGGGAGGAGGAGGGTCGCTCGCCCGCGCGAAGGCGAAGACCGTCGGCTTCGTCCCTTTCGGCGGAAAGGCGTGCGTTCGTGGAGCGGCCCCGCGCGAAACCTGCGCGTACACGAGCGCGTCGGACTCCGCCAGGCCGTTGTCGGCGAGAAGGCGGCGAGCCGCCTCGGGGTAGAAGAGGGGGTCCGCCTCGATCCGGAGCGCCGCGAGCCCCTCGCGCATCCGCCGCAGGTGCTCCTCCAGATGATAGGGACGGCCCCGAAAGAAGCGCACGACTTCGTAGATCGCGTCCGCGAAGAGAAAGCCGCGGTCCTCCGGCGAGATCGCGGCCTTCTCTCGCGGCATGTACTGGCCGTTTAAGTAGACGATCATCGGGCGCGAGTCTACCGTCGCGGAAACTCGCGGACCGCGCGGGACAGCGCCGCGTCTCCCACGAGTGATCGATAGGCGGCTTCCGCGCGCGGCAGCGCCGCGGCAAGTGCCTCGCGCCGCCCGAACCGAAGCAGGTCGCGCGCGGCGGAAAGCGCCTTCGGGCTGCGGGAGAGCAGTTCCGCCACCAGCCGCTCTGTCTCGCGCGAGAGCGCCGCGGCCTCCACCGCGCGGCTCGCGAAGCCTGCCTCCGCCGCCTCGCGCCCGGACAGCGTCCTTCCAGTCAGGATCCAGTCGTTGGCGCGTGCCTGGCCGATCCGCAAGGGCAGGAGTGCCGTCGCTCCCGGCGGAAAGCACGCGAGCCGGATCTCGGGGAAGCCGATCCGCGCGTCCTCGGCCGCGAGCACGAGGTCGCAGGCCGCCGCGATCTCCGCCCCGCCCCCGAGACAGGCGCCCGAAACGGCCGCGAGCGTGATCGCTGGGGTCTCGACGAGCGCCGTCAGCGCGAGGCGCATCGCCGCGAGCATCCGTTCGATCGCCGCGGACTCGGGCTCGTGGTCGGAAACGGACACGCCCGCGGAGAAAGCGCGCGGAAGGCCGGTCAAGACCAGCACTCGCGCCTCCCGCGCATGACCGATCAGAGTCGCCAGCCGTTCGAGGTCCGCCACCCCGAGGACGTTGACGGGTGCAAGCCGCACCTCGAGGTCCGCGCGAGCGTCCTCGGAGATGCGAAGGGCGATCCCCTCGCCCGGGCTCACGGCGTCTGCGGCTTGGGAGCGGGCGTCGGGGCGGCCGCTGGCGCGGCGGCTGCCTTTTCGCGTCTCGACTTCTCGAGCTGGCAGACCGCCTTCACGTTGGCGACGTGGTCCGGTGTGATCGGCACGTTCTGGATCATGTTCTCCGGCGCGTGCAGCGCCCCATCGTAAAGCGCTTCGGGCACGTCGCCAAACACGAGCCGGGCGCAAATCTCATCGACCCGGCGGATATAGGCGGCAGTGTCCGCGATCCCGTCGCGCGGCCCGATCTTCCCGTGCCCCGGAACCATCTTGTCGACCTTGACCTCTGAGAGGCGGATCAGGGTGCGCTTCCATCCCTCCAGGTCGATATCGTCCGAGCGCAAGAAGGGGAGCACGCCGTTGACCGCGAGGTCGCCTGCAAAGAGCACACCGTCGTTGGGGAGCAGGACGGCGAGATCCGCCGCTGTGTGGGCGGGGCCAAGGTCGTAGATCTCCGCGCGGCGCGCCAGGTTCCCCACCAGCAAAGACCGTTCCGCCACCGTCATCACGACCGCCTTCGGAGCGCCTGCCTTTTCCCCGTTCTTCGTGCGGCTCCCAGCCTCGAGGAGGGTGAGAACGACGGAGGCCGCCTTCTCGGAAGTCAGGATCTGCGCGCCCGCCGCCGCGAAGGCGGCCGCGCCGCCGGCGTGGTCCCGATGGGCGTGAGTGATCACGACATAGCGCGGCTTCTGGCCGGTCGTCCTCTGAATCTCCTCGACCAGGGCACGTCCGACCTCCTCGTTCGACCCCGCGTCCACAACGACGACGGCATCGCCCACGACGAACCAGCCGACATTGGCCCCGCCGGGAGTCGGGGCGGCCCAGATGCCATCGGCCAGCTTCTCCGAGGCGATCTTCGTTTGCGCCGGGGCCACCGGCGCGGCCAGCCAGGCCAGCAGAAACAAGGGAATTGCCAGACGACGCGTCATCGCAGCTCCTCTCGGGTTCTCTTTCGGGCGTCCGTTTTCCAGACCTCCCACAACACCGCCCCGCTCTCCGCGATTTCCGGAATCAGTCGCCCGCGGCGACGGCGCGGGCCCGGACGGCGCGGGCGAACTCCTCGAAGATCCGGCGCGAGGGGGCGTCCCCGCCGGCGAGGTTTTCCGGGTGCCACTGCACGGCGAGCAGCCACGGCTCCCCTCCCTCGACCGCCTCGATGACGCCATCCGGCGCGACGGCCGAGACCGTGAGGTCCGGGGCCAGCCGCGCAATCGCCTGGTGGTGGCGGCTGTTGACCGGAAGCTCCGCCGCCGCCGCGATCCCGGAGAGTCTCGTGCCGGGCTCGATGCGGACCGGATGGTCGAGACGCTTCTTGTCTTTCCGCTTCCCTTCGTCCGGCTCGTGGTGGAGCGTCTCCGGCAGCTGGCTCGGCAGGTCCTGAATCAGCGTGCCGCCCAGGGCGACGTTGACGACCTGGAGGCCGCGGCAGATGGCCAGCGTCGGCGTCTGCGAGCGCCGCGCCCGGTCGAAGAGGGCGAAGTCGGTCTCGTCGCGCTCCGGATCCAGGTCCAGCCTGGCGTCCGCGCGGGGGGGCTCGCCGTAACGCGCCGGGTCCACGTCGCAGCCGCCGCCGATCACGATCCCGTCGAACTCCCCGGCGATGGGAGAGCCCGGAGGGAGGACGACGATCTCCTCGCGCCGGAAGCCGGCGCCAACCAGAGCGGCGACGTAGTCGTTCTCCTCGCGCCGCGAGGCGTCGCGATCGAGGGTGAGCGCGATGCGCACACCGCTATTGTAGCGGGGGCCCCGCAGCCCGACCCTTCGTCCCATCTGTCGCGGACCCCGTCGCGGCATCGCCGCCCCGAGGAGCCGCCGGTTCCCGATCAGGGCCGTTCGAAGGTCGCGCGGAGGGCCGATCAGGGCCGTTCGAAGAGCACTGCCATCCCCATTCCCCCGGAGACGCAGAGCGTCGCGAGGCCGAGCCTGGCCTGGCGCCGGCGCATCTCGTGAAGGAGCGTCGTGACAATCCGCGCCCCGGTCGCCCCGATCGGGTGGCCGAGCGCGATGGCGCCGCCGTTGACGTTGACGCGCGCGAGGTCGAGCGGCAGCTCCCGCGCGCAGGCGATGACCTGCGCGGCGAAGGCCTCGTTGAGCTCGATTACGTCCACCTCCGAGAGCCTCCGGCCCGCACTCTCGAGCACTGCCT
This sequence comes from Thermoanaerobaculia bacterium, assembly GCA_050745345.1. Classification (GTDB taxonomy): domain Bacteria; phylum Acidobacteriota; class Thermoanaerobaculia; order UBA5066; family Gp7-AA6; genus DATBFU01. The sequence continues at coordinate 2,843 of JBOGJK010000568.1, read as the reverse complement.
TGATCGCGGGCACCGGACCGATTCCCATGCGGGCCGGGTCGACACCCGAGGAGGTCCACCGGAGGACGCGCGCGAGGGGCTCGACACCGGACTTGCCGACCTCCTCCTCGCTCGCGAGCAGGAGCGCCGCCGCGCCGTCGGTGATGCCGGAGGAGTTGCCGGCGTGGACCGTGCCGTTCTCCAGATCGAAGACGGGAGGCAGCTTCGAGAGCGCCTCGAGCGTCGTGTCGGGACGCGCGTGCTCGTCCCGGTCCACCTTCACGCTCCCCTTCTTGCCGGCGATCTCGACCGGCGCGATCTCCTCCGAAAAGCGCCCCGATCCGATCGCCTGCGCCGCGCGGCGCTGCGATTCCAGGGCGTAGGCGTCCTGCTCCTCGCGGCGGATCGCATACTCGCGCGCCAGGTTTTCCGCCGTCTCCCCCATGAGCTGCCCGTAGAGGGGGCAGAGGAAGCCGTCCCGGTACATCGCGTCCACGAGCTCCCCATGCCCCATCCGCTGCCCGAAGCGGGCCCGCGGCAGCAGGTAGGGTGTCGCCGACATGCACTCCGTGCCGCCGGCGAGCACCAGGTCGTTCTCTCCGGCCGCGATCGACAGGGCCCCCAGCGTGAGAGCCTTCAGCGACGACGCGCACGCCTTGTTGACCGTGAAGGCGGGCACGGAGTCGGGGATCCCCGCGCGGTGGGAGACCTGCCGGGCCGTGTTGGGGCCTCCCCCCGCCTGCCGCGCGTGGCCGAAGATCGTCTCGTCGATCGCGGTCGGCGGAAGGCCCGACCGCTCGATCGCAGCCCTGGCTGCGACCTCGCCGAGATCGGCCGCTGTCAGGGAGGCGAAGGAGCCGCCGAACTTTCCGATGGGAGTCCTCGCCGCGGAGAGCACGAACACCGGCCGCATGGGCCAATTATGGGGTCAGGTCTCCCAAGTTGTGAACTGGAGAGGTCCCGATCACAAGCTCACAAGATGAGAGACCTGACCCCACTCACGTCACCAGCGGCAGCGTTACCGTGAAGGTCGTCCCCTTCCCCACGGCGCTCTCGACGGCGATCTTTCCCTTGTGGGCCTCGACGATCCAGCGCGCGATCGAGAGGCCCAGGCCGGAACCCCCGGAGTAGGCGCGGCGGGCGCGGTCGCTGCGGAAGAAGCGCTCGAAGACGAAGGGAAGGTCCTTCTCGGGGATGCCGATTCCCGTGTCGGAGACCTCCATGCGCGCCTCGCCGGGCGAGGCCGCCAGGCGCACGCGGATCGCCCCCCCCGAGGGCGTGTAGCGCATCGCGTTCTCGAAGAGATTGTGAAAGACCTGCTGCAGCCGGTCCGCGTCCACGAAGGCCATGACCGCGCGGTCGGGGACCTCGGCCGAGACGGCCAGGCGCCGGTCGGCCGCGGCGGGAGAGAGCTCCCGCGCAAACTCGGAAACGAGCTTCGAAAGGTCCATGTTGGCGAAAGAGAGCGTGATCCGCCCGCTCTCCCCCCGCACGAGGAAGAGCAGGTTCTGGGAAAGGCGCGCCAGGTGCCTCACCTCGAGCAGCGCGTTTCCGACCGCCTCGCGGTACTCCTCCGGAGGGCGCTCCTCCTCGAGGGTGACTTCGAGCGATCCGCGCAAGACGGTCAGGGGTGTTCGCAGCTCGTGCGAGACGTCGGCGATGAACTGCTGCTGCTCCTTCTCGGCCGTGGCCAGGGCGTCGAGACGGGCGTTGAGCCGCTCGGCGATCTCCCGCGCGTCGCCCGAGAGGCCTTCGCCGGGCACGCGCTTCAAGGGGTGAGACTCCGTCTCGGCGAGCCGCCTCTTGAGGCTCTCGAGCTCGGCGGCCGCCCGCTCCTGCTTCCGGCGGCCGGAGAAGAGGGGCACGCGCTACTCCTCGCCGGGGGCCGGCTCCTCCCCCTTGGCGGGCCGGAGGCGGTAGCCGACGCCGCGCACGGTCTGGATGAGCTTCTCGCGGGCGCCCGCGTCGAGCTTCTTGCGCAACGCGTTGATGTACACGTCGATGATGTTGGTCGAGAGGTCGAAGGAGTCTTCCCAGATGCGCGCCTGGATCTCCGAGCGGGAGACCACCTTGCCCCGCCTCCGCAGCAGCAGCTCGAAGAGCGCACCCTCCCGCGCCGTCAGGCGGACCGTCTCGCCGCCTCGCACGACCTCGCGCGACTCCGGCTCGTAGAGGATCTCCCCCGAAGCGATGGGGCCGGGCTCGGTCACCTCCGTGCGGCGCAGGAGCGCCCGCAGCCGCGCGAGCAGCTCCCGAAAGGAGAAGGGCTTGACGAGGTAGTCGTCGGCGCCGGCGTCGAGCCCCTCGATCTTGTTCTCGACGGTATCTCGCGCGGTCAGCATCAGGATCTTTGCGCGAATCCCGCGCGCGCGCACCTCGCGGCACAATTCCAGGCCGTCCCGGGAGCCCGGCAGGAGCAGGTCGAGAATCAGGAGGTCGAAGTCGGAACCGGAGACCCTTTCCAGCGCGGTATCGGCGTCGGCGGCCGTCTCGACCGTGTACCCCTTCTCCGTCAGTCCCTTCTTCAGGAACTGCGCGATTTTCTGCTCGTCTTCGACGACGAGGACCCTCACGGCGCCTCCCCCGAGCGGGCCTCCGGCTCCGCAGGGCGACGCCTCCCCTTGAGAAAGGAGAGGACGAAGGCGGAGCCCGCCCCGGCCGCGAAACCGCCGGCGAAACTGGAGAGGCGCCCCTCCGAAGCGACCGAGACGAGGGCCCCGGCCGCGACCAGGCCGGCCAGCAGCAGTCGCGAGACCTCGACGGGGGGCACCGATTCGGAGAGTCGCGTCATGGCGTCTGGCGGGCGAGCGCCCGAGGCCCATATCTTCTATCATCCCTGCTCTCAAGGAGGAGCAGTATGAAGA
>JBOGJK010000567.1:0-3039 GCA_050745345.1 Thermoanaerobaculia bacterium | reverse complement strand
AGGCCCACTTGGCCGTCATGCGCTGGACCTGAACCCTTCTCGGCTCGACGCCGATCAGGGCGGCCCACTGCCGCACCAGCGCTCTGAAGGCGGCCGCGTTCCCGCGGGGCTTCATGTCCGCTTGAGCCGCAGGAGGCGCTCGGCCAGGTCGACCATGCGCTCTTTCCCGACCGCCGGCAGGAGCCCCTTGTAGAGCTCGGCCTTGAGCTGGCGCAGCTCGCCGGCGTTGTGGGCGTGGTTGGGGAAGCGCGCGAAGGCCTGGTCGAGCAGGGAGGCAAGACGATCGGGCTCGGAGACACCCGCCTGCTTCACGACCCAGTAGAGCGTGAACGTGTTGAGATCGAGCCCGGTCTGCTCCTGTTCCTTCCGGGCCTGCACGAACTCCGTCAGGAGTGTCTCTAGCTGCTGGAGCGCTGTCTGGGTGCCGATCTGCCGGTCGTCATAGGCATCCAGGATCGCCTCGGCCCGCTCGCCGATCGGCAGGAGATAGGGCTGCGTCTGGGCCGCCGCAGCCGCCGCCTGCGCCAGGGCCTTGCCAAGGTTCAGGATCTTCCCGTTGTCGGAGGTGCCGGTTTTTCTGAGCGCCTCCAGGGCGTGCTCGTCGATTCTGACCAGCGGCAGGGTCGTCGAGACACCCCAGCTCGCCACATGCTCGCGCACCAGGGACTCCGTCTTCTTGGCCACATCTCGGTAGAGCGCGAGCTGCTTGCTGAAAGCGTTCTGGACGATCTCGTGGAGAACTGACAGCTTGCCGTAACTGTCCAGGTATTCCCGCAAGAAGACGTCCGGGGAGATGATCTCGTAGAGGACCTCGAGCTCCCGGAAGAACTTGAAGAATGTCTCGCGCCTGTCCTTGTCGGCGAAGGCGTCCAGCGCCCGCTCGACGGCCTTGTCGTCGACCGGCCCCTGGCAGAGAGCCAGGTAGGACGGCGCAGTGGACGCCATGAGGGTTGTGAAGCGCTGTTTGAGGACGTCGAGGTTCTCGATGACGCTCGCGACCACGTCGGAGTCGAAGGCGAGCGCCTTTTCGAGCTTCTCGAAGATGCCGACGAAGTCCAAGACGAAGCCCGCGGGCTTGCGAAGGACGCCCTCCTCCTCGTACGGCCGGTTCACGCGGGCGATGGCCTGGAGTAGCGTGTGGTCCCGCATCGGCTTGTCGAGATACATGCAGTAAAGGATAGGCGCGTCGAAGCCGGTCAGGAGCTTCTCCGTCACGATCAGCATCTTCGGCGGGACGCTTGGCTTGATGAAGGCCTTGCGGAGTCGTTTCTCCTCGTCTTCGCCGAGGTGATACTCGGCCAGCAGGGTACTGTCGTTATGGGCCGCCGTGTAGACGACGGCAGACCAGTCGGGAGGCAAATGCCGGTCGAGGGCCTTCTTGTAGATCGCGCAGGCCTCGCGGTCCACCCCAACCAGGAATGCCTTGTAGCCCAGCGGGTCCACATTCTCCCGGAAGTGCTGGGCGACGAAGCTGGCGACCTTCTCCATCCGGTCGGGCGCCTTGAGGAAGGCCTTCAGATTCACAGCGCGGTCGAGGATCTTGTTCAGCTCCTCGATGTCGCTGACCCCCTCAGCTTCCACCAGATCGAGGAACTCCCGCTCGAGCTGCTCCCTGGGTACCCGGATGTCGTTGGGCGCCAGCGTGTAGTGGAGCGGCAGGGTCGTGCCGTCTTCGATGGACTCGGCGATGGAGTACTTGTCGAGATACCCCTTCTCGTCGTCCTTGCCGAACACCTTGAAGGTCCCCTTCCCGTAGGCGATACGGTCGATGGGCGTGCCCGTGAAGCCGATGAACGTCGCGTTGGGGAGCGCCGCGACGAGATAGTTACCGAGGTCCCCGCTGGTGCTACGGTGGGCTTCGTCCACGAAGACGAAGACGTTGGACCGCGAGCAGAGGTTCGCATCTGCCCGATCGAACTTGTGGATCATAGACACGATGAGCCCGCGGTAGTCGGACCGGAGCAGCTCGCGCAGCCGTGCCTTGGAGGTGGCCTGCTCGAAGCCGAGGCCGTAGGCCTTGAGATTGCCGAAGAGCTGGCTCTCCAGCTCGTTCCGGTCCACCAGCATGAGGACCGTCGGCTTCGCGAAGGCCTCGTGGGCAAGGATCTGCTCGGCCGCCGAGATCATGGTGAAGGTCTTGCCCGACCCCTGCGTGTGCCACACGAGGCCGGTGCGCTTCACGGGATCCAGTGCCCGCTCGACCACCTTCTCGACCGCCCGCGTCTGGTGCTGGTGGAGGACGATCTTCCGGAGCTCGTCGTCCTTCTTGTAGAACACGATCCAGTCGCTCAGGAGCTTGAGGAACCGCTCCCGAGCAAAGAACCGCTTCACCTTCCGCTCGAAGTTCCCCTTCTCCTCGTCCTTCCAGTTGAAGAGGTCCTTCCGGTCCAGGCCCCAGGTGGGCCCGTAGTAGAAATCCAGGAGATGGGTGACGTCGAAGACCTGCGGCGCCGTCAGCATCTCCGGGGTCTCACGGTGATAGCGCCGGATCTGGGTCAGCCCCTCGTCGATCCCCTCCTTCTTCGCCGCGCTCTTGGTCTCCACCAGCGCCACCGGGACGCCGTTGATCAGGAACATCACGTCGGCTCGGTTCGTGTACTGCCCGTTGGTGTACTGCCACTCGTCGGTGACCTGGAAGACATTGCTCGCCGGGTGCTCGAAGTCGATGACCACGACATTGCGCTGCCGCTTCTCGGCCTCGACATAGACCGACCGCTCCCCCCGCAGCCAGGCCAGGACCTCGGCATTGCCCTCGATGTTGGTCCGCGCAGCCTCGATCCGGTCGATCACCACGTCGGCGTTGTCCACCGTGAGGACCCCTGGGTTCAGCGCGATCAGCTTCTCCCGGAGCGTCGAGTAGAGGAGCGTCCCACTCTCTCCACGCCGGAGCGTCAGCGCATCCTCCGGCGACAGGTACGCCCACCCGATCTCCGTGGCGTAGCGGGTCAGTGGCTCCTGGACAGTCCGGCGCTCGCTCGCGAGGCTAGCCGGCATGGATCACACCCTCCGCCCAGCGGACGAATCGCTCGGCAAGCTCCA
>JBOGJK010000566.1:0-2747 GCA_050745345.1 Thermoanaerobaculia bacterium | reverse complement strand
TCCGATACCGGTGGCGACTCCCGCTACGCAGGCCGAAGGCGGCGCCGAGCAGCCGCGGCAGGCGAAGGCCGGCGCCCCGCCGGGGATCGCCGCGAAGGCCGCTCCGGCCGGCGCCCGCGAAAAGGCGGCGCGCGAAGCGGACGAGAAGGCCGCGGCGCCCCTGGCCGCGCCCCCGGCTGCGGCGGCGGATCGCCTGGAGCCGGCGTCCTCCGCGGAGGCCCCGGCCCGTTCCGACGCAGCCCCACAAGAGGTGAAAGCGCCTCGAAGCGCGGCGAAGCTGTCGGAACAGGCCGCGCCGATTGACTCTGCGCACGGAATCCTCGCCGCCTCGCCTGACGCGTTGCGGATCACGGCGACCGCGCTCGACGGCGAGGGGGAACCGCCCGCGATCCTCAACGCCGGAGAGCTCCCGCTCTCCGGGGCGGAACGCGGCCTGTACACGATCGAGATCGCCGCCGACGGCGTCCCTCTCGAGGTCTCCCGGTCCGTGCCCGAGCGAAGGAAAGAGGAGGCCTCCCTCCAGAAGCGGGCGGAGGAGACTCTGCGCAAGCTCCGGTTCGCGCCGGGCGACCGGCCGCGGCGGCTGCTCCTGCGCGTCGAGTGATCGGGGACCCGCAGCCGCCGGCCTATTTCGCGAGCGCGATCCGCTTCCCGCGCCCCAGCCGCACGGCCTTTTCGTAGACCGCCACGGCCGCGGCCACGTCCTCGAGCGCGATGCCGGTGCTGTCGAAGACCAGGACCTCGTCCTCCGATTCGCGCCCGGGCTTGCCTCCCGCGACGACCTCGGAAAGCTCGGCGGCCACCTCCGACCGGGTGAGCGTGCCCTCCTCGAGGGCGTGGTGGAGCTCCCCCATCGCGGCGCACTGCTCGAGAGAGTCTACGAAGACCTTCGCCGAACCGAGAAAGCCGGGACACAGCTCCCGCTTCTCGGGAGCGTCGGCGCCGACCGCGGCGACGAAGGCACCCGGGCTGATGTCCTCCCGGCGCAGGTACGGCCGGCGCGAGGGAGTGCACGTGACGACCACGGCGCTCGAGGCGGCCGCGGGGCCGGGGTCCTGGACGGGCGTGACGCGGATCGCAAGCTGCGCGGAAAGCTCCGCGGCGAAGCGTCCGGCCGCCTCGGTGTCGGCGTCCCAGGCGAAGACCTCCCGGATCGGCAGGACGCGGCAGAGCGCCCGAAGCTGGGACCTCGCCTGGGCGCCGCAGCCGCAGACCGTGGCGACCCGCGCGTCGGGACGGGCGAGGCGCCGCGCCGCGACGGCCGTGGCGGCGCCCGTGCGCAGGATCGTGATCTGGATCGAGTCCATGAGGGCCAGGGGCTCTCCGTTTCCGGCATCGCAAAGCACGACGACGCCCTGGATGGCGGGCAGACCGAAGCGGGACGGGTTCGACGAGAAGTTGGCGTTGACCTTGGCGGCGAAGTATGGGCGGGAGAGGTCGAGCGCGGCGGCCTTGATGTGGAAGGCTCCCTCCGCCACCGGAAACCCCAGGAGAGCCGGCCGCCGCGCGCGCCCCTCCCCTTCCAGGCGCAGCGCCGCCTCGACTGCTTCGATCGCGCCTTCCAGATCGAGCAGCGCCGCGACGTCGGTTCGCGTGAGAAGGAGGGGATCGCCCGTCATCACTAACAGTTGACATATTACTATAGCAACTGCTATATATACGAGCGTGCCCGAGTCGGGTCTCCGCCGCCGCCTCGGCCTCGAGCGGAGTGTGGCCGCGCTGGCTGCAGCCCTGCTCCTCTTTGGCTTCGGCCAGGAGCTGTGGGCGCGCTATCTGCCGGAGTATCTGCGCCTGTTCGGGGCGTCGGTCTTCACGGTCGGCCTCTTCGGAAGCCTGCAGGACCTGCTCGACGCCGCCTACGCGTATCCGGGGGGCTGGCTCTCCGACAGGCTGGGAAGCCGGCGAGCCCTGCTCCTCTTTGCGGCCATCACGACGGCGGGCTTCGCGTCGTACCTTGTGTCGCGCTCCGTCGCCGCGATCTTCGCGGGTGCCTTCCTCGTCGCGGCCTGGAGATCGCTCGCCCTGCCCGCGACGTTCGCACTCATCGGCGAAGAGCTGACCGGCGGAAGGAGGCTGGTCGGTTTTACCGTCCAGTCCGTCGTCAAGCGGATTCCCGTCGTGCTCGCGCCGCCTCTAGGCGGACTCCTGCTCGAGCGCTTCGGCCTGCGAGAGGGGATGCGCCTCGGGTTCGCGGTCTCGGTGGTTCTCGCGATCGGGATGGTTGCGGCGCTCGGGAAGGCGTTTCGGAGAGAGGGTCGCGACAGGGGCACCCTCCTCTCCCTCTCCCCCCGGGAGAGGGTTGGGGTGAGGGCAGCCCTTCCCCGCGGGGAGAAGGAGAAGAAACCGCTCCATCCGGCGCTGCGGAGGCTTCTGGTCGCCGACTGCCTGATCCGCTTCTGCGAAGGCCTGCCCTCGATCTTCCTCGTCCTCTGGGCCCTCGAAACGGTCCGAATCTCTCCCTTCCAGTTCGGGGCGCTGCAGTCGATCCTCATGGGGACGGCGATCCTGTCTTACCTTCCGGCGGCGGCGCTCTCCGATCGTCTGGAGAGAAAGCCGTTCGTGGTCGCGACGTTTCTCTTCTTCACGCTCTTCCCGCTCGCCGTCGGGCTCTCGAGCTGCTTCGCGCACCTGGCGGCGGCCTACGTCCTCGGCGGGCTTCGGGAGATCGGCGAGCCGGCGCGCAAGGCGCTCAGCGTGGACCTCGCCGGGGAAGAGGGGCGCGGCCGCGCCGTGGGTCTCTACTACGC
>JBOGJK010000565.1:0-7253 GCA_050745345.1 Thermoanaerobaculia bacterium | reverse complement strand
GTCAGGGGCCAGGGGTCAGGGGTTAGGGGAAGCACGGAGTCAGGCGGGAAGATCCCGCGGGCGACGGGGAAATACACGGTGTGCCTCTCGTCGCAGACGGGCTGCGCCGTGGACTGCGCCTTCTGTGTCACGGGAAGGCTGGGCGGCGGGCGCAACCTCACGGCGGGCGAGATCCTGGGCCAGCTCTACGCCGTACAGGACGACGCCGGCCGGGGGGCCGAAGGGATGCGCATCGTCTTCATGGGCATGGGAGAGCCGTTTCTGAACCCCGACGGCGTGATCGGCGCCCTCGAGGTCCTCTTCGAAGTCGTCTCGCCGCGGCGCGTCACCGTCTCGACTTCCGGCATCACGCCCGCCTTCGAGCGCTTCGCGGAGCTTCCGCGCCGCCCGAACCTGGCCGTCTCGATCAACGCGGCCGATGGGGAGACGCGGTCGAGACTGATGCCGATTAACCGGACGTATCCGCTGGCGGGCGTGCTCGAGGCCATGCGGCGCTGGCCTCTCGAGCCCAACCGGCGGATCACCGCCGAGTACGTCCTGATCGCGGGCGTGAACGACTCCCCGGAAGACGCGCGCCGCCTGGCACGGCTGCTCCGCGGCCTCTCCGTCAAGGTGAACCTGATCCCATTGAACGAGGACCCGGTCTACCTGCCCGGCTGGAGGCGATCGGAGGAGGCCGCGATCGAGGCGTTCGCGCGCACGCTCGTCCAGGCCGGCATCACCGTCACCGTGCGGCGCAGCCGCGGCCCCGATGCCCGCGCGGCCTGCGGCCAGTTGAAGGGGAGGACGGAGGATGTCAGAAAGAATCGACAGTCCACAGTCGACCGTAGCGGGGCCTCGCGCGGTTGACTGTCGGCTGTTGACTGTCGACTAGGAACGGTCAGCCGGCAGGTTGGTCAGGAAGAACTCCGTCCATCTCCGCTCGTACTCTTCCTTTGCCACCTTCGCCGCCTCGTCCTCGTGGTGGCAGTGGCCGGCGCCCGGGGCCCGCCAGACGAGGCTGCCCTCCGGCAGACAGGCCTCGAGGCGCCCCGCGAAGCGAGGAGGCACGAGCTCGTCCCGTTCGCCGTGGACGAGGCAGACGCAGGCGTGCACCTGTGTCAGGGAACGCACCGGATCGACGCGGTCGAACCCGCCGCCGCGAGCGGGGAGCTTGAGCTCCCGGCGGATCCGGGCGAGCGCGCGCCGCAGGGCCAGGCGCGTCGTCAGATCGAGCATCCATTCCGGAAGGCCCGTCGCAACGGACAGGTAGTGCCTCGCCATCTCGCGGGTGTCCGCGTAGGGGGACTCGAGCCACAGGGCTCGGACTTCCGGCCGCCTCGCGGCGAATTCCAGCGCGACCGTCGATCCGGCCGAGCAGGCGTGGACCCCCAGCCGCTCCGCATCCAGGCCGAAGCGCTCGCGCGCCGCCTCGACGGCGTTGGCGAGGTCGTCTTTCTCGAGAAACCCGTACGTGACGAACGTCCCGCCGCTCGGAGCGTGGGCGCGCAGGTCGGGCAGCAAGACGTTGTAGCCGAGCGACAGGGCGCGCAGGGCGTCGGGCTGCCATTCGGCGGAGCTGCCCCCCTTGCCGTGCAGAAAAAGGAGCGTGGGGCGCCTCTCGGGGTCCCCCGGCGACGCGAGAATCGCGGCGAGCTCGACCGGGTGGCGCGCGCTTCCCCGGTGCCGGAAGTCGAAGACCTCGGCGCCGGAGGCGCGCAGGGCCTCGAGCAGGTCCTCGCGTTGCGCGAGTGTGGGGCCGAGGCCTTCGGAGGAGATCAGGCGGCTGGCCAGCGCGCGCGAGGCGATGTACGAGCAGCCGACGAAAGACGCGCTGCCGCCGACCAGCAGCGCGAGGCCGATCCGCCGAGGCTTCACTCGAGCCCGAGCTTCTCGCGCGCGGCCTTCGCCTTCTTGCCGAAGAGGCCCACGACCTCGACCGGCCCGTTGACGTAGGACTGGCACGCGAGGCGCACGGTCTTCCCGCGCCAGCGCTTGCGGACGAAGGCGAGCGGCTTGGCGAACCAGATCTTGAGCGAAAACTCCTCGAGGCCGGCCGGCGGCGTCAGGTTCTCCGCGCCCGAGACGGGCAGCACGGCGCAGGTCGTGCACTGGCCGTGGCCGCCACACCACTGCCAGAGGCGGGCGTTGGCGTCGAGCGCCGCGTCCCAGAGACGGTAGCCCTGCCAGACCTCTATGGCCTCGCCGTTGATGACGCAGCGCACGCGCTGCCGCTCGGGTCTTCGTTCGGCAGCCATCGGCCGCCATTATAGGGGCGCGGCAGGCCCGATAGAATTCGCGCGTGGTGTTCGAAGCGGCGCCTCGACGGCGCCGAAATGAGCAAGCGGCCGCGACTCATCCCATGGCTCTTACGCGCCGCCTCGGCGGGTTCGCCATCGCGCTCACCGCTGGTGCCGTGGGATTCATCGCGGCGGAGGAGAATCCGAGTGCGCCGAAGCACTTCCTGCTCGTGCCGGCCGGCGACGGGGTCTACGCGGCGATCGCGAAGGACGGGGACCGCGCGTCTCTCGGAAACGCCGGCTTCGTGATCGGGTCGGAGGCGGCGCTCGTGGTGGACGCCTTCGCGAGCCCGGAAGCGGCCGAGGAGCTCGCGGCGGAGATCCGCCGGCTCACCCCGCGCCCCGTGCGCTGGGTCGTCAACACGCACTATCACCTCGACCACGTGGGAGGGAACGCGGTCTTCGCGCGCGCCGGGGCCGCGATCGTCGCGCACGAGAACGTGCGCGCCTGGGTGCGCACGGAGAACCTAAAGTGGCGAAAGGACATCACGCCGGAGGATCGCGAAATGCTCTCCCGGCTCGTCCTGCCCGACGTGACGCACCGCGAGGGGCTCACGATCTGGCTCGGCGACCGGAAAGTCGAGGTCCTCTCGCTCCCCGGGCATACCGGCGGCGACTCGGCCGTCTTCGTTCCTTCGTCGAACGTTCTTTTCGCCGGCGATCTGATCTGGAAGAACACGGTCCCGAACCTGATCGACGCCTCGACCGAGGAGTGGGTCGACACGCTGGATGGCTTCCTGCAGAGGCACCCGGCGGCGACCTTCGTGCCCGGGCACGGCGAGGTGGGCCGCGCGCTCGACGTCCGCTATTTCCGCGACTACCTTTCGGGGTTGCGCCTGTCGGTGGCGCGGGGGCTGTCGGAGGGAAAGTCGGGCCGGCAGCTCGTGGACCTGCTTCTGCCGCTCCAGCGCGCCCGCTTTGGGACCTGGAAGTGGTTCGACGACTTCGGTCTGCGCAACATCGAGCAGGTCGAAGCGGAGCTCAAGGGGGAGAAGAAGCTCCCCCGATGAGCTTCTGCCGTTCCTCTCGCAGGAGCGTCAGCTCGATGCCCCGCCAAGTCTCGCCCGCCTGGAGGAAGATGCGCACCCGCGCCGGATCCTTCGGCGAGGGGGTCACGGCGGCGACGGAGCCCTCGAAGATCAGGAAGACGTACTCGGCGGGCGCGTCCAGAGAGAGGCGGAAGCGCCCCTCCGCGTCGGTGACCGCCGCCGGGGACCAGACGATGTCCTTGCCGCCGGGCACTCCCTCTACCCGCACCCCCGGGACGGGCCGCCCCTGCGTGTCGATCACGCGCCCCTCGACGGTCGCTTTACGGTTCTGAGCGAGCAGACGCGCCGCGGCGGTGGGCGGCGGCGGCGTGGCGCAGCCGGAGGCAAGCGCGGCGAGCAGTGTGGCGACCGGGCCCGGGCGGAGCTTCACGCGGGAATCTTACGGCTGCGCGCCTGTGCCATGATCGCGCCGGAGGGACGCATGGCGGAGAGCGAGAAGGAAGAGATCCATCACTACGCCGTCGGCGTGATCTGGTCCGGCGACGCCAAGGGGTGCGGCGAAGTCACGGCGGGCGGCGGGACCGTGAAGGTCCCGATCGGGGGAGCGACGGAGCTCGGGGGGTGCGGGAAGGGCGCGAACCCGGAAGAGCTGCTGCTCGCGGCCGTGGGCGCCTGCTTCGTCAACACGTGGGCGATCTTCCTGAAGAAGCTGAACCTGACGTACGCCGAGCCTGCCCTGCGCGTCACGGGAGAGCTCGGAAAAGACCCGGCGGGCGGCTACAAGATGCTCTCGGCGAAGATCCACGCGCGGGTCCCCGCTTCCCTGCTCTCGGAGAAGAGGGCGGAAGTCCAGAAGACCCTGCAGCTCGCGGAGAAGTACTGCATCACCTCCAAGGTGGCCCGGGCGGCGATGCCGCTGGAGGTGACGGTGGAGGAAGTCTAGGAGCAGTCGACAGTCGGCAGTCGGCAGTCGGCAGGGGATGAGACGCGTACCCGTCGAAGATTCGTTCGATCTGCACTCGTTCCGGCCCGAGGACGTCGCGTCGGTCGTGGAAGAGTATCTGCGCGAGGCGAAGGCCGCGGGCCTGCGAGAGGTGCGGCTGATTCACGGCAGGGGCATCGGGGTGCGGCGCGCCGAGGTCAGGCGCCTTCTCGAGAAGCGAGCCGATGTCGCGGGGTTCTCCGACGCGCCGCCGGAGCGGGGCGGCTTCGGAGCCACGGTCGTCATCCTGAAGTCCTGAGTCCCCGGCTCTCCGTGGCGGCAGGCACCGCGATCTCCCGGCCGCAGACGCAGCTCGCCGCGAAGCCCCCGTCGGCCGCCAGCGCCGAGGCCGGGACCTCGAGCAGGCGCCCGTCGTTGACCGAGCGGTCTTGAGACCAGCGGCGCAGCGAGCCCGAGACCTTCTCCGGATAGACCGTGTAGTTGACGGCGACATGGCAGCCGCATCCGGGACACTCGGTCCAGTAGTAGTTCACGCGCTCCTTCTTTCGCGCCGGGTTTTCAGGCTTCCGTGTCGCGCCGGGCCGGCGAGCCGCGCATCTCCTTGAGGGCCCTCTTGCGCTCGTACATGACGCGGTCTGCCTGCTCGATCGCCAGGTCGAACGGCACGCGCGCCGAGAAGGGGGTCACGCCGACCGACGCTGCCAGGAACTTCCGGTAGGCGCGCGGCAGATTAGGCGCCTGGCGCACCTCGTCGATCCGCGCGGGGAGCATATAGAAGCGCTTCTTGGCGACCCCCTCGTCCATGCCGGGCAGGATCACGAGGAACTCGTCGCCGCCCCAGCGGATCAGGTAGTCGTTTCCGCGAACCAGCTTCTTGATGGCGGTCGCGACCGTCCAGATGGCCTTGTCCCCCTCCTCGTGCCCATCCTCGTCGTTGATCGTCTTCAGCCCGTCCACGTCGATCAGAACGATCGAGCCGGAAGCCGCCTCGCCCGTCAGCGACGGGCGGATCTCTTCGAGGAAGAAACGGTTGTGCGCCTCGGTGAGCGTGTCGAGCTGCGCGCGCCGCTTGGTCCTCTGCGTTTCACCGACCGTGCGGGCGTGCACCATGGCCAGGCGCGCCTCGGTGTCCTCCATCGCCCAGATGATCAGGCCGATGCCGAAGAGCATCTCGAGGAAGAGGTCGATGAAGCCGATCAAGGCGAGAAAGACGATCGGCCGATCGCCCTGCTGCGCCGACATGGCGAAGAGGACCATGTAGGCGATGTGGGCGATCGTCGTCGCGCTGGCGAGCAGCGCCGAGAACTGCCTTCCCAGCCCCCGGGCGCGGCTGCGCAGGATGAACACCGTGATCGTGAACCAGCCGACGACCCCGAGCGCCATGTGGACGGCGTAGAAGAGAGAGCCCGAGCCTGCCTGAGACACGACCGCGAAGGAAAGAGGCAGGGCGGCGAGAGCGGCGATCCACAGGGGCCTCGAGATCGGGAAGTCGTGGTCGATCCGGTCGGCGGCGACGACCAGAGCGGCCAGGTAGAGGAGCTTGAAGTACTGGTAGGGAAGCTTCTCGAAGGGGATCGTGTACTCTATCGACGCGATCAGCGCCGCCAGCGAGAGGAAGAGAAAGAGCCACCCCCAGGCGGCCCCTTTGAGCACGCGGCTCCCGCTCCCGCGCGAGAGGTAGAAGAAGATCAGCGCCAGGAGAATGGCGCCGACGGTCTGGACGAGAGTGCCCAGGAGGGACAGTTCCATGGGTTTGAGAAGAGGGTATGGAGTTGCGGCGCGGCGGTCAACCGTTCATCGGACGTTCAACTGGCTCCCGACGCGCTTCAAGGCCTCGCCGGCACCCGCGATCCGGCAGTTCCGGGCGTCTGCGCCCTCCTCCGCGCAGAGGACGGGCAGTCTCGAGATCGCGTTGGGGCCCCGAAACCGCAAGGCCCAGAGGGGCGCGCTGCCGTCACGCGGCACGAGAAGCAGGTCGGCTCCCTCCGGAGCACGGTCGAGGGAGAGAGAGACCTCGGCGCCGCCGAACCGGACCGCGCCGGCGCCCGGGATCGCTTCCACCGGGATCCGAGCCCCCGTTTCCGAAGCCCAGACGCCCGGCAGGGCCTCGGAGGCGAGCTCCTGCTCCGCGTCCGGGTAGACGCGGAGGCGCTCCGGACTCCAGTGGAACGCCGGAGCGTAGGCGCCGTCCCGCCGCCCGCCCGCCCCCTCCACCACGGCCTCTCGCGGGATCGAGCCGCGCGCGAGCGTGACCCGGACCCGCACCGGAGGCTCGCCGGCGGAAAGCTCCACACCCGGTTGTTCCCCCTCCAGGGGTCTCGAGCCGGTCACCGGGAGCCTCACCTCGGCTTCGCCGTCCGAGAGCCGCAGGGCGAAAACGCCGGCCTCGCGGTCGGCCTCGACGGAGAGCCGCGGCGCCCGGCGAAGGCCCGCGAGCCCGAAGCGCTGAAAGAGAGGCTCCAGGTCCGACTTGCGGTAGAGCAGGACGTCGTACCAGGCGGGAATCGGCACGCCGTTGATCCGGGCGCCCGACCGCTCGACGTCGCGCTCGAGCGCGAAGCCCGCGAAGGCGAAAACGCGCGTCTCGCGGAGCTTGCCCTGCGGCACGTCGCGCGTCCGCTCGCGAACGTAGCGGGCCGGCTCGTCTTCGGTCTTCTCCCAGCGAGTGCTCCACTCTCCCGCCGCTTCGCAGTCGGGAAGCCTCTGGCCGCCTTCCCGCACCGGCAGGCGCGTCAGAGCGCCGTCGCGAAAGCGCCAGACACTGCGGCAAACCCTCGCGTCGGCCAGCGCCACGACCTCGAGCAGCGCCCCGGCGCTGCCGATCGAGCCCGCGGAGAGGAGGATCTCCGGACGGCCGCCGGGCGAGGGGGCGTCGGCCCTGTCGAGGCGTTTGCCGGAAGCGCTCGCGAGCTCGACCCGCACGAGCTTCCCCTTCGGCCGCGCGGTCGCCGTTTCGAGCGTCCCGCCGCCGGAGAAGTCGGCCGTCGCGGCGGAGCCGCCCGGGGAGTCGGCGCGCGCGCGCCCGAGCGTGAAAGCGAGGGC
>JBOGJK010000564.1:0-1690 GCA_050745345.1 Thermoanaerobaculia bacterium | reverse complement strand
CCACTGGCGAAAGGCCTTCAGGTCGTCCATCGAGAGGTCGTAGCCCGTCAGGTGCAGCAGGCTGTACAGGAGCATGCAGCCGTGTCCGGCGCCGAGCACGAAGCGATCCCGGTCAGGCCACAGGGGGTCGCGCGGGTTGTGCCTCAGATGCTTAGACCAGAGGACGTAGGCCATGGGAGCGGCCCCGAGCGGCAGCCCCGGATGGCCGGAATCCGCCTTCTGGACGGCGTCGATCGAGAGGGTTCGAATCGTATTGATGCAGAGCTGGTCGAGCGATTCTGACGCGGTGCTCAACGAACGCGCTACTGCACGTCGAAGGGGAAGGACGACTCCGAGAACTTCCCCGTTTTCGCGTCCACCAGTTTGACGGCCAGCGCGTAGCGGCCCGGGTCGAGCCCCGACGGGCGAAACCGCAGGAGCAGCTTCCTCGCCCCCGCGCGCTCCCCCTTCTCCGAAGCCCTGACCAGCTCCAGGGAGACCTTTCCGTGCGGCTTGCCGTCCACGCCGAGCACGCTGCCCGAGTAGTCGAGCGGAGCGGCGCTCGCGTCGAAGTTGTAGGCGATCAGGCAGACCTGCGCCGTCTCGCCGCTCTTGACGCCCGCCAGCGCCGCCGGCACGAAGGCCTCGCCTCCGATCGCGAACGGGGATTCGGCCTTCTCTTCGTCCGCGCCGCGCGGCCGCGCCTTGACCATGATCCACTGCTTTCCCTGGTCCAGGAAGAACGGGGGCAGCGCGAAGGGCGCCGCGGGCTCGGGCACCGACAGCGCGTTGACCGTCACGCCGAAGCGCCCGCTCTCGGCGTCGCGCACCAGGACGCGCAGCGTGTAGTCGCCGGGCGGGAGCCGTAGCATTCCGTAGAACTTGATCCCGCCCTTCTGGAGAGCCTCGCGCGCCCTGGCGAGGTCGACACCGATCGGCTGGTGCAGCGAGTCCAGCGTCGTGCCGGCACGGTCCACCGCGTAGAGAAACACGTCCAGGTTCATGAGCGGCTGGTCGTGTTTGGCGAGCAGGCGGTCTCCCGGGATCTCGACGATGACCGGCACGCGCGCCCGGCCGTTGTCACCGGGGAAGGCCGCGGCCACGACCCAGGCCGGAATGTCCGTCTTCGGCACAGCCGAGGCAATGGCCGACGACATGGCGAGCTTCTTCTCCATCGGCGTCAACTGCCGGTTGGACCGCGGCTCGTAGTAGCCGCTGCGATGCGAGACGCGGTAGGAGCCCTTCCTGACCTTCACCTTGAGCGCGTGAAACTTCCCGTTCTCGGGAACGCGCACGGGCTGGAAGGCGAGCAGGTAGATCAAACCCGTGCGGTCGAGAAGCTGTTCGAGAGGCGGGCCGAGATCGTTCGCGTTCTTCAGGAACTCCCCGCCGGTCTGGTCGGCGAAGTAGAACAGCGAGTCCTGGCCGCTCACAGGCTTCTCGTTGCGGCTCTCGGTGACGCCCATGTTCGCGCGCAGCCCGCCGATGTCCACCGCGTAGAGAAACACGTCCAGGTTCATGAGCGTCTGGTCGTGTTTGGCGAGCAGGCGGTCTCCCGGGATCTCGACGATGACCGGCACGCGCGCGCGGCCGTTGTCACCGGGGAAGGCCGCGGCCACGACCCAGGCCGGAATGTCCGTCTTCGGCACAGCCGAGGCGATGGCCGACGACATGGCGAGCTTCTTCTCCATCGGCGTCAACTGCCGGTTGG
>JBOGJK010000563.1:0-4195 GCA_050745345.1 Thermoanaerobaculia bacterium | reverse complement strand
GTCTGGCGGCCTTCGAGGGGGCGCTCGACGACGCGCGCTCCGAGGTGGCGCGCCGGACGGCTGCCGCCTGCGCCAGGCTCTCCGCCGACGAGGCCCGGGCCTCGAGCGCCCGCCGCCTCCTCGCCGCCCGTGAGGGCATCCTGCGCCGGGAGCGGGCGCTCCTGACCGAGGGGCGCCGCACGGCGCTCGAGGTCGAGCGGGCCGCCCTGGAGGAGGCCCGGGCCCGGCAGAAGCTCTACGCCGCCGAGTCGGACCGCGACCTCGACCGCCACGAGCTGGCGCTTCTGACGGGGCTTCCGGCCTCGACGCCTCTGGCGGTCGTCGAGGATCCCGTCGAGGCGGTGCCGGAGCCCGAGGCCGGCGATTCCGGCGCTCTCGCCCTGGCCCGCGACCGGCAGCTTGCGGCGCTCTCCCGGCAGGCGGAGGCCCTCGGACGCTCGGCGCGCCTGCTCTCGCAGGCCTTCAAGCCTTCGGTCAACGCGGAGGCGCGCTATGCCTATGTGCCGCGCGCCTTCGGCTACGACAAGTACTACCTGAGCTTTCAGGAGAACGTCGCGAGTGTCGGCGTCTCGGTCGTCCTGCCCGTGTTTACGGGTGGCCGGGAGGCGGCGCGGGCCGCGCAGTCGCGCGCGCGGCTTGAGCAGGTGGAGGCGGAGCGCCGCCTGCGCGAGTCGGAGATCGCGCAGAGGGCCCGGGAGGCGGAGGCGCAGCTTGTCCGGGCCGGGCTCGAGGCGGGGCTGGCACGCCGGGCGGTCGCCGTGGCGCAGGAGGGCGTCGCCGTCGCGCGGGCGCTGGCCCGGGAAGGGCGAGGCGAGGCAGACGGTGTCGACCGCGGGGAGCTCGCCCTGTCCGAGGCGGAGGAGGAGCTGGCTCGGGCCCGGCGGGACCAGGTCGACGCCCGCCTGCGGCTGCTCGCCCTGCGGGGGGAGCTGCTGTCCGCCTTCGGCGTCGAGCCGCCCCCCGCCGCAGCCCCCTGAGCCCTTCCGCCCCCCCAACCGCGGCGCTGCCGGAGCGAAACGGCCTCCCTCCGGGCCGCATCTGTTGTAAATATTGCATGGAGAACGGTTCTCCTCTAAGCTACGCGGCTTCATGAACGATCGGACCGCCGGACCGGCAGTGACGGGTGTGGACCCCGCGCGCGCGCGCAACGCCATCTCCGCGGCGCAGCGGTACCTGCTCTCCATTCAGCACGCGGACGGCCACTGGTGCGGGGAGCTCGAGGGAGACACCATCCTCGAGTCCGAGTACATCCTGACGCTCCATTTCCTCGGGCGGACCGGGGAAGAGCGTATCCGCAAGGCCGCGGAGTACCTGCGGCGAAAGCAGCTGCCCGGGGGCGGCTGGCCCAACTACGAGGGGGGGCCCCCCGACGTCAGCGTCTCGGTCAAGGCCTACTTCGCCCTGAAGCTCGCGGGCGACGGGCCCGAGCAGCCGCACATGGCGCGCGCCCGGGAGGTCATCCGGAAGCTCGGCGGCATCGAGGCGACCAACTCCTTCACCCGTATCTACCTCTCGGTCTTCGGCCAGTGGGACTGGGACGACTGCCCGGCCGTGCCGCCGGAGCTGGTGCTGCTTCCCGACTGGTTTCCCTTCACGCTCTACAAGATCTCCTCCTGGTCGCGCACGATCGTGGTGCCGCTGGCCCTGATCTGGGCCCGCAAGCCGTTCTGCGCGGTGCCCGAGGGGGCCCAGATCCGGGAGCTGCGAACCGGGATCGTTCCCGAGCGGCGCGCGCCCCGGACCCTTCGCGAGACCCTCTGGATTGTTTTCTTCACCGCGGTCGACAGGATGCTCAAGGCCGTCGAGGCGGCGAGGCTGACGCCCCTGCGGCAGCGCGCGATCGAGGTCTCGGAGAAGTGGATCCTCGAGCGGCTGGTGCAGAGCGACGGCCTGGGGGCGATCTTCCCCCCGATCATCAACACGATCATGGCGTTTCGTTGCCTCGGTTACGCGCTGGACGATCCGAGGCTTCTCGCGCAGGAGCGAGAGCTCGAGAAGCTGGAACTGGAGGAGGAGGAGACGCTGCGCGTGCAGCCGTGCTTCTCTCCCGTCTGGGACACGGCGATCGCCTCGCCGGCGCTGGCGGCCTCGGGGGTCCCCGCGGACGATCCGGCGCTGCGGAGGGCCGCGCGCTGGCTGCTCGACCGCGAGGTGCGGCGAGTCGGGGACTGGAAGCGCCGCGCGCCCGAGGCCCCGGTCGGCGGCTGGTACTTCGAGTATGCCAACGAGTTCTATCCCGATACCGACGACACCGCGGAGGTCTTGACCTCGCTGTCCCAGGTGCGCTTCCAGGCCGAGGAGGAGGACCGGGAGAGACGTGCGGCGATCGAGCGCGGCAGGTCGTGGCTGCTCGCCATGCAGAACCCGGACGGCGGGTGGGGAGCCTTCGACAGGGGGTGCGACAACGAGGTCTGGACGTATATCCCCTTCGCCGACCACAACGCGATGATCGATCCGAGCTGCGAGGACATCACGGGGCGGGCGCTCGAGGCGCTCCACAACCTGGGGGACCGCCCCGATCACCCGGCCGTGCGGCGCGCCGTCGCGTTCCTCCGTGCCAGGCAGGAGTCGGACGGCACCTGGTACGGCCGCTGGGGGTGCAACTACATCTACGGCACCTGGCTCGCCCTGCGCGGCCTGCTGCACGCCGGCGAGGACCTCTCGGCGGCCCGCTACCAGAGGGCTGGGGAGTGGCTGCGCTCGCGCCAGAATCCGGACGGCGGGTGGGGAGAGCTGCAAGACTCCTACGAAGACCCCTCCTCCAAGGGGATCGGGCCGAGCACGCCGTCCCAGACGGCCTGGTCCCTGATGGCCATCTTCGCCCTGGGAGGCGCGGACTCACCCTGCGTGCGGCGGGGTGTCGATTACCTGCTCCGGACGCAGCAGTACGACGGGTCCTGGCGCGACGATTATTGGACCGCGACCGGGTTTCCGAAGGTCTTCTACCTCCGATATCATCTGTACGCGACCTATTTCCCGCTCTGGACCCTGTCGCTCTATGGGCGCGCCGCCGCCTCGTCTGCCGGCGCGCCTGCCGGAGCGAGGGCACAGACGGCGGTCGCGGCGAACCCGGCGAGGGAGTGAGAACGATGCGGTTTCCAGTTCACATCATGACCGACACGATCCAGCACCAGGTTCGCAACGCGATCCGGGGGCACAAGCGCTATCCGTTCGTCCTGATGCTCGAGCCCCTCTACACCTGCAACCTGGCCTGCCTCGGCTGCGCGCTCGAGCGGCACACCGGGAAGCTGAAGGATCGGCTGCCGGTCGGCAAGTGCCTCGAAGCCGTGGACGTGTCGCAGGCGCCGGTCGTCTCGATCTGCGGAGGGGAGCCGACGATCTACCCGGAGCTGCCCGAGCTGGTGGAGCAGATCATCCGCCGCAAACGGCAGATCTACTTCTGCACAAACGGCCTGCTCCTCGACGAGAAGGTCTTTGGCGTGATCCCGCCCCACAAGCGGCTCATGATCAACGTGCACCTGGACGGCATGAAGAAGACGCACGACTACGTCTGCGACCGCGAGGGCGTCTTCGACAAGGCCGTCGCGATGATCGAGGAGGGTGTCGGCCGCGGCCACCACATGATGGCGAACACGACGATCTTCAAGGAGACCGACATGGACGAGGTCGAGGAGCTCTGCGAGCTTCTCACTCGCCTCGGGGTGGAAGGGATGCTGGTGTCCCCCGGCTACCACTACGAGTCGGTCGATCACGACATCTTCCTGACCCGCTCCGAGATGCAGCAGAAGTTCCGCCGGGTGCTCGAGATCTCGCGAAAGTACAAGCTGACCTCGACTCCCATGTTCCTCGAGTTCGCCGCGGGGCTGCGCGAGTACAAGTGCTCTCCCTGGTCCACGGTCACCTACACCCCGAAGGGGTGGAAGGGGCCCTGCTACCTCATCGGGAAGACCTGGTCGGAGTCCTTCGGCGAGTTTTGGAACGGCACCGACTGGGAGTACTGGGAGTCGCGCCAGGACCCGCTCTGCAAGAACTGCGCGATGCACTCCGGCTTCGAGGCCTCGGTCGTCAGGGAGCTGCCCAAGAATCCGGGCGACATGGTCCGGATGATCGCCTGGAACCTCGCGGCCTAGAATCTCCCTCGGGGGTCAATGGATCTCGTCACCGGCGGCACGGGCTTCGTCGGTGCGCACATCGTGCGGGCGCTCGCCGCCCGCGGCGGGGCTGTCCGCTGTCT
>JBOGJK010000562.1:0-3392 GCA_050745345.1 Thermoanaerobaculia bacterium | reverse complement strand
ATAGTCAACCGGCACGTGTGATAAGGATCCATATTCCTCGCTCCGACGATCCTGAAGGGGCGCACGGCGCTGCGCGTGGCGATCGTCAACTTCCGCACGCGCGAGGAAGACCTTCTCGCGCTTCTCGACGAGTCGGCCCGCATCGGCCGGGAGGTGCTCGCCGCGTAGTCCGGCGGCCGCTGGTTGGCAACATGACGGCGCCGCTCGAGGTGACCTTGCGTCTGCCTAAGGAGCCGAAGCGGGCCTTGCTCAACGCCCGGTACGAGGTCCTCTCGCGGGATTGAGGCCTCGCCGGAATTCGGGGCGCCCGCCCCCCGGTTGAAGGGTTCGGTGCGTCTCCCGAGACTCGCGGCCGCGGCGCTCGCGCTGCTTCTGCCCGCGGCCGCCTTCGCGGCGGAGGTCGACCCGACCTACGCGGCGCTGCGCGCGGCGCGACCCACCGGCAGGGCGGTTTCCGTGCGGGACTTCACGCTCGAGCGCGACGCCTTCCGGTTCCGGTTCGCCTCGGGGACCTTCCAGTTCCTCCCGGAGATCGCCGGGCGCACGGTCGGCGCGGTCTTCGTGGGCGAGGGCTCCTTCGAGCTTTCCCCGGCGACCGAGGCGGAGCGGCGGCGCCTCGTCTTCCTGAAGGGAGACCCGAAACTCGAGATCCTCACGGATTCCTTCGAGACGATGGTGCTGCTCTTCTCCGACCTGACGGCCGCCGAGATCTCCTCGCGCGGCGCGCCCGCGTCCCCGGACCCGGGGCGGGCGTCGGGCGTCTACGAGAAGTTCTTCAAGAAGCAACGCAAGGACCTCAAGAACAACCTGCAGCTTCGGCTGCTCGAGGATCTCCTGGAACAGACCGAGCCCTCCCGCGGCTTCTTCCTCGCCTACTTCGACGCCCGCAAGCTCCCACCCGCCTTCGCCATCGTGGACCCGGAAGGGCTGGCCCGCCAGTTCGCCCCCGAGGTCGGCGGCGAGGGCGTGGCGCTCTACGCCTTGGACGACGAGAAGGGCGGCTACTGGTACCTCTCGCGCACGAAGGAGCAGATCGCGGCGGGAGACCGGGCCTGGGCGCGCCGTCGTGCCGACGCCGAGTTCTACGCCGTGGACACGACCATCCAGAAGAACACCCGGATCCGCGGCACCGCGGAGATCCTCTTCCGCCCAACGGCCGGCGGGCTTCGCGTGCTGCCGGTGGCGCTGCTGCCGAAGCTCCGGGTCGAGGAAGCGGCCTTCGCGCTCGGGGAGGACGGAGACTTCACCCCGGCCGCCTTCGTGCAAGAGGACGAGGAGGAGGACGGCGATCTCGCGATCGTCTTTCCGGCGCCGCTGCCCGAGGGAGAGCCGGCGCGCCTGCGCTTGACCTACGAGGGCAGGGACGTGCTCCAGAACGCGGGAGACGGCAACTTCCTGGTCGGCGCGCGCGAGAGCTGGTATCCAAACCTCGGGACCTTCACGGACCTCGCCCGCTTCGAGCTGACCTACCGCTGCCCGAAGGGACACCAGATCGTCTCGGTGGGAGAGCTCCTCGAAGAGCGCACGGAGGGAGAGACTCGGGTCTCCCTCTGGAAGTCGGAGCGCCCGATCCGTGTCGCGGGCTTCAACTACGGAAAGTTCCGCAAGCTCGAGCGCGCCGATCCGGAGAGCGGCCTGACCGTGGAGGTCTACACCAACCCCGGCGAGCCCGACTTCGTTCGGCAGATCAACTACCTGCTGGAGAACCGGTCCGACCCGGGGCTGCGGCACATCAGCGCCAACGCCGACAACCTGGCCAATGCCGCGATGGCCGACGGCATCAACACGGCCCGCGTCGGCACGCTCTATTTCGGGAAGCTCCCCGACAGCGCGATCGCGATCACGCAACAGACGCAGTCGTTCTTCGGCCAGTCGTGGCCGACGCTGATCTACCTTCCCTACATCGCGGCGTTCGACGGGACGATCCGGCGGGAGCTGGGGCTCCAGAGCGCCGCCGACTTCGTCGAGCAAGTCGGGCTGCACGAGTTCGCCCACCAGTGGTGGGGGCACCGCGTCGGCTGGGAGAGCTATCGGGACCAATGGCTTTCCGAGGGGTTCGCGGAGTTCACGGCGGCGCTCGTCCTGCAGTACACGGAAGGCTTGAGGAAGTCGAACGCCTTCTGGGAGAAGGCGCGGCGCTGGATCCTGTGGAAGCCGCGCTCGGCCACCGTGTCCAACGACGAGGCGGGCCCCATCACGGATGGCTGGCGGCTCTCGACCTGGAGGAACCGCTTCGCGGCGCAGGCGATGATCTACTCGAAGGGCGCCTACGTCCTCCACATGCTGCGGATGCTCATGCGGGAGCCGGAGGCGCAGGAGCCGGACGGGAAGTTCATCGCGATGCTGAAGGATTTCGTCGCGGAGCAAGCGGACAAGAACCCCTCCACGCGCGACTTCCAGGCGGCCGTGGAGCGTCACATGACGCCGGCGATGGACGCGGCGGGCGACGGCAGGATGGACTGGTTCTTCCGGCAGTGGGTCTACGGGACCGAGATTCCCCGCTTCGAGGGGGATCTCGCGGTGCGGCCGCTCGAGAATGGCCGTTACCGGATCACGGGCACGCTCGCGCAAAGCGGCGTGTCCGCGGACTTCCGCTCACCGGTACCGATCTACGTCGAGTCGAAGGGGGAGGTACGGCAGGTCGGCCGGGTGTCGCTCGTCGGGGAGGCGACGGTACGCGTGGACCTGACGGTGAGTCTGGAGAAGCCGCCCGAAAACGCGATTGCCAACGCGCTCCACGACGTCCTGGAGCGCTGAGGGGCTTGCGGGCCGGCCAGGCCCTTCCTCCCCGACGGAGAGCGCGGGAGGGGCGCGCCGGAAAGCGCGGCCCCTCCCCGACCGCCCGCCTCAGACCGCCGCGGGCTTGCGGAACTTCCTGTACAGGTAGAGGACGAGAATTGCGCCCAGGGTCGCGCCGATGAAGCCGGCCCCCTCGCCGGGCTGATACCACCCCACCAGCTTCCCGAGGAACGTCGCGGCGAGGGATCCCCCGATGCCGAGCAGGATCGTCACGAGGATGCCGACCGGGTCCTTTCCGGGCATGAGGAACCTGGCGAGAGATCCCGCAACCAGGCCGATGACGATGGACCACAGCATGTTCTTGCCCTCCGAATTCGGACGATTCGAAAGCCGATGCCGGCGTCTCTCCGCTTACCCGGTCACTGCACCGCGCCGCCGGCGGCCGCCGGGAGGCTCATCCCCAGGTCCTGCATGAGCTTTGCGGCGCTGTCCTTGACCGAGTTCCCCTTGGAGACGGCATCCGTCAGGTTGCCCGCTTTGAACGCCTCCGATGCCTCGTTCCAGGTCTGCGTCGCGGAAGCCAGCCCGGTCGTGACCCCTTCGAGCTTGGCCTTGTCCATGCCCGCGGGAAGCTTCCTGGACGCCGAGAGGAT
>JBOGJK010000561.1:0-1805 GCA_050745345.1 Thermoanaerobaculia bacterium | reverse complement strand
CTCCCGCGCCCCGAAGTGGGGCCGGGGGGTGAGGACTCTCACCTCACACCTAACACCTAGCACCTGTTAGACTCCACCACATGACCCCGCCCCAACTCCCAACCCCTGTCCGCGCCCTCTCCACCATGTGGTCGCAGGGCCGCTTTCGGGCCGACGGCGCCGACGCCGACGACATGCTCGCCTTCGCCAGAGCCACCGCACGCCTCGGCTTCCCCGCGATCGAGATCAATTACGTCATCCCCCCCGAAGGCGTCGAGGCGCTGCTGACGAACGATCACGTCGCCATCGCCTCCCTCCACTCGCCCACGCCGCGCATCAAGACGCCGAACGGCAAGAGCTCCGAGGCGCTCAACCTCGCCTCGCCGAACGAAGACGAGCGGGTGCTCGCCGTCGAGCGCGCTCTCGTGACGATTGACCACGCCGCCCGTTGCGGCGCGCGCTACATCGTCGTCCACCTCGGCGGCATCGACGGCGGTATTTTCGAAGAGGAGCGCGAACTGCGCAAGCGCTACGACGCCAACGAGCGCGATGGCGCAGAGATCGACGTCCTCCGCCGCCGCGCCGTCGAGCGCCGCGCGGAAGCCGTTCCCACGTTCCTCCCGCACGCCCGGCGCTCCCTCGCGGAGATCGCCACGCATGCTGCCGCCAACGGCGTCGCGGTCGGGCTCGAGAACCGTTACCACTACCACGAATTCCCCGGCCACGGCGAGATGCGCGAGCTGCTCGACGAATACCCACCGGACGTCGCTGGTTTCTGGCTCGATGTCGGCCACGCCGAAGTCCTCGGCCGTCTCGGCCTCGAGCCGCACGACCGCTGGCTGAACGAGCTCAGTGACCGTTGTATCGGCACACACGTCCACGACGTCGACGGCCTCGCCGATCACCGCGCCCCCGGCCACGGCACCGCCGACTGGCCCCACTACGCCGAGAAGCTCCCGCCCGAAGCCCCACGGATCTTTGAGATCAACCAGAGGATACCCGAAGATCAGGTCGCGGCCGCTATCCCCTTCTTACGGGAGCGAGGCGTTTTACCTCCAGCATGAACCGGCGGCGTAGCCGAAAAGGGAAGCGCCGGCAGGTCAGGCGGGTTTGACCGGGCCGGCGCTGAAGGAAGGCGGTGGCAAGGATAATGACGTCGGCTTACGCGCAAACCTTTCGCAGCGTGGA
The DNA here is from genome assembly GCA_050745345.1 of Thermoanaerobaculia bacterium. Lineage (GTDB taxonomy): Bacteria > Acidobacteriota > Thermoanaerobaculia > UBA5066 > Gp7-AA6 > DATBFU01. The sequence continues at coordinate 638 of JBOGJK010000561.1, read as the reverse complement.
GGGAATTTCGACGAACACTCAGGGGGCCGCTTCTTCGTTGACATCTTCCCATCCTCGTGCTAGCATCCCTCACACGATGGAACCGAGGTCTGTGCGCACAGTGTCCGTAGCGAACGCGCACCCGTTTACGGGCTGCGCCCTCATGCTTACCAACATTCACCGCCGGGCCCGGGCATCCATGTAAGACCACACCGCAACGAAGGAACCCAGGCCCGCCGCAACAGCAGCGGGCCTGTTGCTTTTTAGAAAGGACAGCACGATGCTACAAGGGAAGCTCGTCAGACTAAGGGCGCTCGAACCTACAGACCTCGAACGCGCGCACAGCTGGGTGAACGACCGCGAGGTCACCCAGTACCTGATGCTGCGCTACCCGATGTCGCTCGCCGAGGAGCAGAAGTACCTCACCGAGACCTCGTCGCAAGGCAGCAGCTTCCAGGATGTGCGCCTCGCCATCGAAACGCTGGACGGCACGCACATCGGCATGACCGGCCTCCACCGCGCCCGCCCCGAGGACCGCGGCGCCGAGTTCGGCATTATGATCGGTGACAAGTCGTTCTGGTCAAACGGCTACGGAACGGACGCCGTCCAGACTTTGCTATGTTTCGCCTTCGACCAAATGAACCTGCACAAAGTGATGC
>JBOGJK010000560.1:0-3808 GCA_050745345.1 Thermoanaerobaculia bacterium | reverse complement strand
GGCAGGACCTTGATCGCCACCTCGCGCCCGAGCCGCGAGTCCCTCGCCCGGTAGACCTCCCCCATCCGCCCGCGCCGAGCGGCGCAAGAATCTCGTACGGACCAAGGCGAGCACCGGCGCGAAGCGTCGTCACTTCAGGCCGTCCGCGACGTAGAGCTCAGAGACGAGGCGGCGGAAGGAGTAGGCGTAGTACCTTCCGTCCGGCGTGGTTCGGATGCGGATGATTCCCGTTACTCCCACCGGATCGGGAGGCATCAGCTGTTTCCAAAGCGCGCGGCGGCCGGTGCCAACGTCCACACGCTCCACGCGGGCGGGCAGCTCGCCGCGACGGTACACGAAGAGCGAGCGAGCGTCCTCGCTCCAGCCGATCGGCTCGTCGGCGGCCGTCAGGCCCGGAATCGGCCGCGGCGGCCCGCCCTCTACGGGGTACAGCGAGATGGTTCCGCCGGGTCCCCCCGCGGCCGCCCAGCGAGCGTCGGGCGAGAGAGCGTCCCACGAAAAGCTCACGCCCTCGCCGCTAATGGCGCGCGCCGGGCCCCCGGCGAGGTCCTGTACGTAGAGACGCCGCCCGTGGTTCGGCTCCGAGCCAGTCGAAAGGATGCGCTTTCCGTCGGGAAACCAGTTGGCCCAGGAGTATTCGATGGACCCGCCGGGAAGAGTCTGCGACTCTCCGGGACCGACCGGATAGACGATGACATGGGCCGGTGAGGACTCCTGCTCGACCGCGAGAACCCGTGTGCCCTCGGGTGACAGGCCGCAGGCCACTCCCTCTCCGACGCGAACGGGCGTCGAACCGTCCGTCTTCCCGACGTAGATGGAGTAGTTCTTCCCACCACCGTCGCCCCCCTCGAAAAACAAGATCGTCCGACCGTCCGGGCTGATGCCTCTTATGGTCGATGAATCGAACCACGAAATGTCCTTCTCGGCTGCCTCCCCGGGCATCAGTCCGATCATTCCGATCCGACCGGTCTCGCGTCCGATCAGAACGCGGCCGTCTGGCGAGGTGTCGTGAAGCGTCAAACCGCCCGGCACACGAGCGACGAGGCGTTCCTTGCCCGAGAGCGACACCGCTTGGATGCTGCCCGAGAGCGACACGGCTTGGATGCTGCCCGCCACGAGGCTGAGGCCGCGGCCTGCGGTAAACCAGACTTCATCGCCGCGCGGCGACCACGCCAGGCCGTGGGCGCCTCGGCCGGCTTCCCTCGAGAGCAGCTGTTTCCGGCCGCGCCGATCCACCACGACGACCGAGCCGCGCGGAGCGACGGGGTCCGGATGGTCGAGAAAAGCGATCCGCTCGCCATCCCGCGAAGCCCGAATGTCGCTGATCCAGCCGGGGGTTTCGTACAGGACCCGGCCGACCGGACACTCCAGACGATCCTTGCCCCCGACCTCCCGGACGATCGCGAGCGTCTTGCCGTCCGGCATCCAGTCGGCCCACTCGACGTCCTCGAGGAGCAGCCGAGGAGCGCCGCCCGACAACGAGACCTGCGCCAGAGTTCCTTTTGTGTTGAACGTGCGGTGGAAGTGACGGCCCAGAGAGATCGCCATCTCACCGGAGGAGGAGATGCTCAGAAGGTCCGCGTCCGCCAAATCGAGCTCACGGGAATCCGGGCCCGTGAGAGTGCTGACGAAGAGCCTAAAAGGCTTGCCGTTCCACGCGGCGCCGTAGACGACGCTGCCATTCGGCGCGAAGCGCGCCGAGAAGATCGTGCCGCGCCGGAAGGTGAGCTGCTGGTACGAAGGAGCCTCGGCTCGGCCGAGCCGCAGACCGGCGAGAACCGAAAGCGAGAGAACGGCCAGGGCGGCGAGAGCCGCGAGAACCTGCCGGGCGTGACGGCGGCGCCGCACCGGCTCGGCCGAGACGGGAACGGCCCCGACCGCGCTCGTCGCCTCCGAGAGGCGGTCGCGGACGGTCGCGAGATCGCGAGCGAGGTCCTCGGTCGAGGCGTACCGGTTTCTAGCCTCCTTGGCGAGACACCGCTCCACCATCCACCGAACGGGAACCGGAATCTTCGGATTCAGTTCGGCAATCGGCTCGGGCTCGTCCTGAATGATGGCCGTCAGCGTCTGCGGCGCCGACCCGCGCTGGAAGGCGCGCCGGCCCGTCGCCATCTCATACAGGATCGACCCGAAGGAGAACTGATCCGACCGGAAGTCGACGGATTTCCCCAGAGCCTGCTCGGGCGACATGTAGCCGACGGTCCCCATCACGATGCCGGGCTCCGTCGCTCCGGACACCGTCGGCGCTTGTGTCGCGCCACTGCCGCTGCCCTCCGGCTGCGTCAGCTTCGCCAGTCCGAAATCCAGGATCTTGACGAGGCTGTCCTCCGTGACCATGACGTTCTCAGGCTTCAGGTCCCGATGGACGATGCCCGAGGCATGAGCCTTGGCCAGCCCGTCGGCCACCTGGGTAGCAATCTGAAGAAGCGACTTGACCGGGAGCGCTCCCTCCGTGAGCGCCCCGCGCAGAGACTCGCCCTCCACTAGCTCCATCGCGATATAGGAGATCGCGTTAGAGGAGCCGATGTCGTAAATCGTGACGATGTTGGGGTGATTGAGCGCCGAGGCCGAGCGCGCTTCCCTCTCGAAGCGCTTCAGCCGCTCCGGGTCCGCAGCGAGTGCCGCCGGCAGCACCTTGATCGCCACCTCGCGCGCGAGCCGCGTATCCCGTGCCCGGTACACCTCCCCCATCCCGCCCGCACCGAGCGGTGAGATCACCTCGTAGGGCCCGAGCCGGGTTCCGGCGGAGAGTGTCACGGGGTCTACTGCTCCTTCGCTTCCTTTCGCGCCGCCCGATTGAGTGCCTCATCGAACGCCGAAAATCGGATCTGCCGCGCGCCGTCCCGGTATAGAGAGAGGTAGGACGCGAGGTGAAGGCTGTCAAAGCCGCGAAGATGATGCTTCTCGGCGAGATCTCCGGCGCTGCGGTAGACCGCCTCGCTGACCTCGATCGTGAGGTACCTGGGCCAGTCACGCTCGAAGTCGCTCTTGGCTCGATCGTACCCGGCGGCCGTCAGGCCTCCCTCGCGTCGCTGGCGGGCGAGGGCCGCTCGCGACTCGACGTAGGCCACAACGGACGTCGCCACAAGCTCGGCGCGTTGCAAGAGCTCCCGAACGAGGTGTGAACCTTCCTCCTCGACGTAGAGCTTGACCAGGCTGCTCGTATCGAGGTACGCGATCAACGGCGGTCCTCGAGGACCATTTCCGATGTCGTCTTCTTCCCCCTCAACGCCGGCGCCTTCGCGCTTCCCCGAGGTTTGCCGCCGCTCCAGCTCGCGACTCTTTCCCGAACCAGATCCCACCCCCACCGCGCCTCATCCGTCTCTTCGATCGGTGTCAGCGCGGCCAGCGGCTCACCCCGGTCCGTAACGACGATCCGCTCGCCCTCCCCGACTCGCCTCAAGTACTCGCTGAGATGGTCCTTGAGAGCCCGGACACCGACGCGTGTCATGCGAAGTCACCTCCTGTGGCCATCAGCATATCACTATTGTGGCCACATCGTGGGGCTCAGCGGGGCGGCGGTGGGAGGTTCCGCTGTCGACCACCCAGAACACATTGGAGGCGGAGCGGTAGGGTTCCCGGGACATCACCTGACGAACCAGCCGGCCGAAGGGAGCGATACCGGTCTTGCGTTCGCAGCGACCGAAGACTCGGGCCTGGTGGACGTCCCAAGCGGCCAGATAGGCCCAGGCTCCCTTGCGCACGTACTCGTCTCGACACGCATAGGCTGGCCGGGTTGTGGGGCGATGCTGCGGTGCTTGCGGCGGCGTGCCTGAATGCTGGTCTTCTCGTCGGCGCAGATTACGAA
>JBOGJK010000559.1:0-2886 GCA_050745345.1 Thermoanaerobaculia bacterium | reverse complement strand
TTGGTGATGTAGTCGTCGGCGCCCGCCTGCATACCCGTGATGAGGTCCCGGATCTCGTTCTTGACGGGCAGCATGGCGATCGGGACCTGGCGCGTCTCGGGGGCGTTCTGCAGGGTCGTGCAGACCTCCCAGCCCGAAAGCTCCGGCATCATGACGTCGAGCAGGATCAGGTCGGGCCGCAGCTCGAGCGCCATCTCGACGCCTTCGCGCCCGTTGCGCGCGGTGTGCGCGGAATAGCCAGCGCCGCCCAGGATCGTCTGGACGATCAGCAGAATGTCGTCGTCATCGTCGACGACGAGGACTTTTTCGCCAGGCATCTCTTGTCCGGAGTGATCCTTTGTGGAGCCGGGTCGCTTTATTCTAGCATCAGAACGGAGTGGACCCGCCGGCCGGGCAGCTGGCGCTTGCCGTCGAGCTTCGCGAGCTCGATCAGGAACGTCAGGCCCAGGACCCGCGCGCCCAGCCGCTCCACGATCTCGACCGCGGCGCGGGCCGTGCCCCCGGTCGCGAGCACGTCGTCGGCGATCAGGACCCGCTCCCCCGCCGCGAAGGCGTCGGCATGCACCTCCAGGCTGTCGCGGCCGTACTCGAGGCCGTAGGCGACGCGCACGCTCTCGCGCGGGAGCTTTCCCGACTTGCGCGCGGGGACGAAGCCCACGGAGAGCTCGCGCGCGAGCGCGGCGCCGAACATGAAGCCGCGCGCCTCGATGCCGAGGATCTTGCCGGGCCCTTCGGCCCGGAACGGAGCGGCCATCGCGCGCACCGCCTCGGAGAAGGCGTCCCGGTCGGCCAGCAGCGGCGTGATGTCTCGAAACAGGATGCCGGCCGTCGGAAAGTCGGGCACGTCCCGGATGTAGGCGCGCAGGTCCGTCATCGCGTGATCTCGAAGGACCCGAAGCCGCGCACTTCGACCTCCTTCACGTCGAACCGCGACACACGGCCCATGCGCGGCCCATCGCGCAGCCGCTCGAGGTAGCTCGCGACGGCGGCCTCCTCCCCCTCGGCGACCGATTCGACCGCCCCGTCGGGAAGGTTGCGCACCCATCCCGGGACGCCGAGCTCGAGCGCCGTGCGCTCCGCGAAGAACCGGAAGCCCACGCCCTGAACCCGCCCCGCGACGACGATGTGACGGGCGATCACGCGTCCGCCCTTCCGAACTTCCCGACGAGCGGCACGAAGACGACCGGCTCGCCGTCCTCCTGCGCGAAATCGGTCCTGCGGCGGCGGATCACGCGCACGCGCTGCTTCTCGGGCGGGCCGATGGGGACCACCAGCCGGCCCCCGATCGAGAGCTGCGAGAGCAACGGCTCGGGCACCTCGTCGGTCCCCGCCGTCACCAGGATCCGGTCGTAGGGCGCCGCGGCCGGGTAGCCGTAGGTGCCGTCGAACGCCTTGACCGACGCGTTGCGGCACCCGAGCGCCCGGAGCGTCCGGGCCGCGCGGCGCGCGAGCTCGTCGATCCGCTCGAGCGAATAGACCGTCCGCGCCAGCAGAGCGAGGATCGCCGTCTGGTACCCGGATCCGCTTCCGATCTCCAACACCTTGTGGTCCGGCTCGACGGCCAGGCGCTGCGTCATCAGTCCCACCACGTAGGGCTGCGAGATCGTCTGCCCGAACCCGATCGGCAGCGAATGGTCGCCGTAGGCCTTCGCGCGCAGGGGCTCCGGCACGAAGAGGTGGCGCGGCACCCGGCGCATCGCCTCGAGCACGCGCGGATCGTCGACACCACGGGGCTCGACGAAGCGGGAGACCATTTCCCGCCGCAGAGCCTCCTGTCCGCCGGAGCGGCGCGGAAGCTCGAAGGAGGCAGGCATTCGCGGTCATTGTAGCCCGCATTATTCATGATCGCCTCCGGCCGCCGCTCCGATCCCGGGGGTCTCAGGGGGCACCCCGTGCCCCCTGATCAGATTCGCCGCCGATCCTGCGTCAGCGCTCCTCTGCGATGCGCTCTCTCCCTCCTGCGACGACGACTCTCCCCTCTCTTCCGGTCGCGTCGAGCGGCCGCTTCAAAAGTTCTTCCTTGGCTCAGCGAAAGTCTCTGTCGCGGACAAGCTGTCGTTCGCCGACGCAACGCTTCCTCCGCAAGGACCCCTTCAGGCGCAGTCGAATCCCCGGGTTCCGGCCGGGCGATCATGAATGATCCGGGCTTAGGTTCGGCCGGCCCGGAAGAAAGGGAAGGAAATGCCCGCGCGGACCGTTAAAATGGGGATTTGTACTCGGACATGGAGGCTCGTTGAGCCCACAAGACGCCACCGAAGTCGCGCCAACCACCGCCGGGGTCTCTCGCGAGGAGCTGAAGAAATGGTACGCGATGATGCACCTGGCCCGGGTCCTCGACGACCACGCCCCCAACTACCTGAAGCAAGGACTGGGCTGGAGCTACCACGCGCCCTGCGCCGGCCACGACGCGATCCAACTCGCCCTGGGCATGACCTTCCGCCCCGGGCGGGACTCCCTCTTCCCCTATTACCGCGATCTGACGACCTGTGTCGCCGCCGGGCTGACGGCCGAGGAGATCCTCTTGAACGGGATGTCCAAGGCGACCGACGTCGCCTCCGGTGGCCGTCACATGTCCAACCACTTCGCCAAGCCCGAGATCGGGATCCAGAACGTCTCCTCCAGCGTGTCCAACCACGCGCAGCACGCGGCCGGACTCGCGCGCGCGATCAAGACCTACGGCCGGGACGCGATCGTCTTCTGCTCGGTCGGCGAGTCCTCGACCTCCGAGGGGTACTTCTACGAGGCGGTCAACGGGGCCTCGCGCGAGAAGCTGCCCGTCGTCTTCGTCGTGCAGGACAACGGCTACGGCATCTCGGTGCCGAAGTCGGACCAGACCGCGAACGTCTACGCTTCCGACAACTTCCGGGGCATGGCGAACCTGAAGGT
>JBOGJK010000558.1:0-3108 GCA_050745345.1 Thermoanaerobaculia bacterium | reverse complement strand
CTGCCTCGACGCCCTGAATCGGGCGCTCGATGGCGTGATGCGGGAGATCGGACGGGCGTAAGCCGGGGGGTCGGGAGACGTTCGAGGGGAGACAGGCAACGAGCGGCCCGGGCCCGGCATTTCCCTCTTCCCCCTCCTGTCTCCCCTTGTCCGGCATTCGGGCCGTTCTCTTCGATGCCGGGGCGACGCTGCTCTACCCGGATCCTCCGGTCGAGGAGGTCTACGCGCGGGAGCTCTCCTCCGAGGGGGCGCGTTTCACTGCCGGGCAGCTCTCGGCGGCCCTCGAGCGCGCCTGGATCGAGGTGCGCGAGAACGGTACGGGGGACCGCTACGGGGGCGTGCGCGGAGAGCCTGGCTTCTGGCGGTCGTTTCTCGACCGCCTCCGCGGGTCCCTCGACGGCGGGACCGTCCCGGCGGCGGCCTTCGGCCGGCTCGCGGCCCACTTCCGCGACCCGGCCTCGTGGGCGTTGTACCCGGATGTCTTCTCGACCCTGGATCGGCTGGCGGCCGGCGGGCTGCGCCTGGCGGTGGTGTCGAACTGGGATTCCTACCTGCCGGCTCTCCTCTCGGGGCTGGGGCTTTCTGCGCGCTTCGATGCCGTCCTCGTCTCGGCGATCGAGCAGACCGGCAAGCCGGAGCCGGAGATCTTCCGGCGCGCCTGCGCGCGCCTGTCCGTCGCGCCCGCCGAGGCGCTCCACGTGGGAGACTCGCCGAGGGAGGACTTCGAGGGGGCGCGGGCGGCCGGGCTGGCGTCGCTGCTGCTCGACCGGGCCGGGCGACACGAGGGTACGGCCGATCGGATCCGCAGCCTCGCCGAGGTGGCCGACCGGCTGAGTCTCTGACCCGCGGGAAGGATTGGCCGGCGCGTCCGGGGCCGGGACTCTGCTATTCTCCCGCGCGTTTGAGCCTCGCCCGCAAGCTCTTCCGTACCAAGTCGCTCGACGTGATCCTCGCCGACGCGGAGGCTTCCACCCAGCAGCTCAAGCGCGTGCTGGGGCCCATCGAGTTGATCGCGCTGGGCATCGGCGCCGTCATCGGCGCCGGGATCTTCGCGGTCATCGGCTCCGCCGCGGCCGGCGGGGCTCACCACGCCGGGGCGGGGCCGGCGCTGGTGATCTCGATCCTCATCACCGCGATCGGCTGCGGCTTCTGCGCCCTCTGCTACGCCGAGTTCGCCTCGCTCGTCCCGATCTCCGGCAGCGCCTACACCTACTCCTACGCGACGCTCGGCGAGTTCGTCGCCTGGATCATCGGATGGGACCTGATCATCGAGTACGCCATGGGCAACGTCGCCGTCGCGGTCTCCTGGTCCGGGTACTTCTGCGAGCTGCTGCGCGGGTTCGGCATCGAGATCCCGGCATGGCTCCGGACCGACCTTCACACGGCTTCGCGGACGCCGGGCCTCTTCGAGTCGGCGCCCCACGTTGCCGGGATTCCGATCGTGTTCAACCTGCCGGCGGTCCTCATCACGGCCCTCGTGACCTGGGTCCTGGTGATCGGGATCAAGGAGTCGTCGCGTTTCAATACGGCGATGGTGGCCCTCAAGCTCGCCATCCTCGTCTTCTTCATCCTCGTGGGCGCTTTTTACGTGCAGCCGGGCAACTGGAAGCCGTTCGCGCCGAATGGCTGGGCCGGGATCGGAACGGGCGCGGCGCTCATCTTCTTCGCCTACATCGGCTTCGACGCGGTCTCGACGGCCGCCGAGGAGTGCCGCAACCCGCAGAGAGACATGCCCATCGGCATGATCGGCTCGCTCGGCATCTGCACGGTCCTCTACATCGCGACGGCGCTGGTTCTGACCGGCATGGTGGCGCTTCCCAAGATTCAGGGCTCGGCCGAGCCGCTCGCCAAGGCCTTCTCGGTGCTCGGCATGAACTGGGCGGCCGGCATCGTCGCCTTCGGCGCGGTCATCGCGACGACGGCCGTCCTGCTCGTCTTCCAGCTCGGGCAGGCCCGCATCTTCTTCTCGATGGCGCGGGACGGCCTCCTGCCGATCGGCTTCTCGAAGGTCCACCCGCAGTATCGGACGCCGCACGTCACGACGATCTGGATCGGGGTGGTCGTCGCCGCCCTCTCGGCCTTCGCCAACCTCGACGTGTTCGTGGAGCTGACGAACATCGGGACCCTCTTTGCCTTCATCCTGGTGTGCGCGGGCATCCTGATCCTGCGCTACAAGGACCCTCACCGGCACCGCGCCTTCCGCACCCCCTTCGTCCCGCTGACCCCGATTCTGGGCATCGCAATCTGCCTCTACCTGATCGTAGGCCTGCCCGTGCCGCATTCGACTCCCTCCGGAATTGCCTTCACCCGATACGGAGGCCTTCCGGTCGCGACGTGGGTCCGCTTCGGCGTATGGCTCGCGATCGGGCTCGTCGTCTACTTCTTCTACGGGTTCCGGCACAGCCGGTTCGGGGCGCGCGCCGCGGCGCCGGGCGGGCCCGAGGCGCCGCCGGCCGGCTGAGGCAGCCGCGCGAGGAATGGAAGGAATGCCCGTCCCGTCTTGTTCGGGGCGGCGAGGAGGTGTTTCGCATGGTTCTTCGAAAGGGGTCTCTCATTCTGCTCGCGGCGGCCCTGGCGGCGCCGCTCTCGGCGGACCAGGTCACCAAGAGGTTCGATTGGAGTCCCGTCAGCGGCGTCCAGGACATCAACGTCGAGGTGCAGAGGGTCTCCATCAACCAGATCACGTTCGACCTGGGCTCGACCCTCAAGGGCACCCCGGTTCGCAAGTCGAGCGCGAAGGCGAAGCTGCGCGTGGACAACAACGGGTTCCTCGACGCGGAGATCGGTATCGCCGTCGTCGTCTTCGATGCCGAGGGCAACGTCGTCGCCACCGGCTCCGGCGGCACCCAGTGGGGCTACCTCAACAAGGGAGACCGCGACTACTACAAGGTCACGTTCCCCTACGTCTACCGCAACTTCGAGCGGGCCAAGAGCTTCCTGATCACGCTCGAGACCAAGGAGAAGGGGCGGGAGAAGGACAAGGCCAAGGCAGCCAAGGCGGCCCCGACCCCCGCCCATTAGCGCGACTGAATTGGAGCGCCGTGAAGTTCTCGGTAGAGGGCATCCGGCGCAAGGTCGGCTCCGTTCGGCCAGCAGACCGCGCCGAAC
>JBOGJK010000557.1:0-4965 GCA_050745345.1 Thermoanaerobaculia bacterium | reverse complement strand
GTGAAGTCCTGGAAACTCTTTGTACCCTTGCTTTCACCGCCTGGCGGCATGCGCGAGCGCTGGGTCGCACGAGAGAGTCTCAGGAGTGGCTCGAGCGCTTCGATCGACTTTTCGCCCAGCCGTCCATCGCTCGGGAGTGCCTCGAATACTTCCTGGCGACACCCGCTCTCGAGAGGTCGGCTGATCTGAACGACGCGTTCCTGTTGAAAAGTGACGAGCTGTTTTTCGTGTGTTCGATTCTGAGAAAAAGATGCAATGCCTCTCCAGCGGTTCTCGCCGACGAAGTGAGGGCACTTCACGATTGGGTCGATCAGCGGTTCTGGCCTTGCAACTTCGTCGACGAGCGAGAGTACTTCCTTGCCCAGATGGAACACGTGGCTGCCAGCTGTGCCCGCTGGCTTGGCGATCGGGAGGCCTGCCTTTCGTGGGTGAGGGCCGCTGAGGGGCGGTACGACAGAACGGTCGAGCCAGAGAGCGGGAGAGCCGAGCTCATGATGTTGCGTCTGGCGGTTCTGTACGAGAGGCATGACCTCGTCGAGGCTCTTTCGGGTATTCCTGAACTTCAGGCCAGGCTTCGTGCGCTCGGAATGATGAGGGCTCTCGCCAAATGCGAGATTCTGCTCAGTGCGGTCTTGAAAGATCTGGGTCGCGTGTCCGAGTCGACGGTGATTCTCGAGGCGGCGCTCAAGACGGAGGTCCTGACGCAGGTGCCGGATCTAAGGGCATTCGCGTTGGAGCAATTGGCCGATTGCCATGGTCTGTCTGGGCGTTTTGAAGAGTGTGCCGCATGTCTTCGAAGTGCGGCTGCCTTGCTTGAAGGATCGTTGGGCACGACTGCAGGTGGCTACGGGAAGATAATCCTAGGCGAAGCGCTCGTCGTCAGAGGAGATCTTGAAGGTGCCGTTGCCGCCTACCGTACGGGGCGAGAGGACTTTGAGGGACTCGGAATGATGGGATGGTCTGCATATTCGCGGGTCTTGACCGCCGAGGTCCTGCTGGCCTTACGGCGGGAAGGAGAGGCACAGCAAGAGATACTGTTGGCGATGCCCGCGATAGAGAGGCATCAGATGGTCCCCGAGGGTCTGGCTGCAGTGGCTCTGCTCCGCGAGTCCATCCGCCGGCGAAGGACTGACCGGAACGCGCTCCGCGAGCTGCGCGAGCACTTGCGGGGGAAGCGCTAGATGGGGACTCTCTGGCGCAGGCTCGCGAGGCTCTGGCGGCGGGAGCCGGAGCGGCGGAGGGACCCCGTGGAGCGGGCGCGGCGCGAGGCCGCTATCGCCGAAGAGCGGCGCAAACGGCTGACGGAGAGGCGGGAGGAGGTCCGGCCGCCGCCGGTCGCCTTCTAGCTGCGGGGGGCGCCCCGGCGCTTGGGCCCTACGCCTGCGGCGACCAGAGCTTGAGCTCGTCGGCGAGGAGCTGGTCGACGGCCTCGGCCGGCAGGGGCTTGCTGAACCAGTAGCCCTGCATCTCGTCGCAGCCGTACTGCTGCAGGTAGGCGAACTGGTCCTTGGTCTCGACTCCCTCGGCGATCACGTTCAACTTCATGCCGTGCGCCATCTCGACGACGGCGCGCACGATACCGGCGTCGGCGGGGTTGGTGGCCACGTCGGTGACAAACGACCGGTCGATCTTCAGGCAGTTGATCGGGTAGCGCTTGAGGTAGGTCAGCGACGAATAACCGGTCCCGAAGTCGTCGATCGAGATGCCGATCGACATGCTGCGCAACGCCTCGAGGTTCGCCACGACGACCTCGGCGCTCTCCATCGCGATCGACTCGGTGATCTCGATCTCCAGGTAGTGGGGGTTCAGGTCCGCTTCGGTCAGGGCCTTCTCGATCGTTCGCACCAGGCCCTTCTCGCGGAACTGCCTGGCGGAGACGTTCACGGCCATGCGCAGGGCCGGCAGCGAGTTCTGATGCCAGTGCTTGAGCTGCCGGGACGCGGTCTGAAGGACCCACTCGCCCAGCGGCAGGATCAGCCCCGTCTCCTCGGCGACCGAGATGAAGGCGCCCGGCATGATGAGCCCCTTCTCCGCGTGCTGCCAGCGCACCAGCGCCTCGAGGCCCACGATCCTGCCGGAGGTCAGGCTCACGACCGGCTGATAGTGGAGAACGAGCTCGTGGCGGTCCAGGGCCAGCCGCAGGCCGTTCTGGACGGACAGCCTCTCGACCGCCCGGGAGGTCAGCTCGGGCGTGCAGAGCTGGAAGCTGTTGCGGCCCAGCTCCTTGGCGCGATACATCGCCGTCTCCGCGTTGCGAAGCAGCGTCTCCGCGTCCTCGCCGTCGGGGGGGTAGCTCGCCACACCAATGCTCGCCGTGATCTCGAGCGCCCGTCCCTCGACCTGCAGCGGCCGGACCACCGAGTTCAGAAGCTTCTGGGCGATGGTGCTGATGTCCTCCGCGCGCGAGACGTCCGGGATCAGGATGACGAACTCGTCGCCTCCCACGCGGGCGACCGTGTCCATTTCGCGTACGAGTCCCTTCAGGCGCGTGGAGACGGTCTGGAGGAACGCGTCGCCGACGGTGTGGCCGAGGGTGTCGTTGACCAGCTTGAAGCGGTCCAGATCGAGGTAGACGATCGAGAGCTTCCGGTACTGCCGCCGCGCCTGGGCGAGCTGCAGCCGCAGCCGCTCCATGAAAAGCATCCGGTTGGGCAGCTCGGTCAACGGATCGTGATAGGCGTGGTAGACGATCTGGGCCTCGGCTCGCTTGCGGTCCGTGATCTCGAGCAGCGTGCCGATGACGGCCGGCCGCCCCTGGTAGGTCGCGACGGCGCCGTGCACTTCGAGGTCGATCGGCTCTGTGTCCTTGCGGATCGCGCGGAAGCTGTAGCGAACGGTCTGCTGCTCTCCGTCGATGCGCTTGCGGATATTGTCCTGGACGAGGGGCCGGTCCTCCTCGGCCACGACGTCCAGGACAGACTCCATCGCGAGCATCTCCTCGGGCGCGTATCCGAAGATCTCGGCGAGCTTCGGGTTGACGTATTGATAGCGGTCGTCCTGGATGACGTAAATGCCAACCAGGGACTGCTCGACCAACCCGCGGAATTTCGCCTCGGCGGCCAGCAGGGCCTCCTCGGATCGCTTGTGTTGGGTGACGTCGCGGATGATGCCGATGACCCCGGTGATGTCGCCGTTGGCGTCGCGGTGGGGTCCATAGGTGCCGCTCAGCCATCCGGCCTTGCCGGTCTGCGGGACCTGATACGGATCGTTGCGTGAGCTGACGGTCTGGCCGGCCAGCGCCTGCTCGAGCAGTCCCGCGATGCCCTGCTCGCGGAAGTGGGGGAAGAGCTGCAGGGCGTTACGCCCGAGCACGTGCTTGGCCGGCATGCCCGTCAACTCCTCCATGAAACGGTTCCAGACCACGTAGCGGAAGGAGCGGTCGTAGACGACGATGCCTTCGCCCGCTCCGGAGATGATCTCGGAGTTGAACTGGTTGGCTTCTCGCAGGCGCTGCTCGACGGCCTCACGCTCCTCGATGGTTCGGGCCAGGCGCTCCACGTAGATCCGCACTTCGAGCTGCTTCTCGACCTGGCGCGCCAGCGCCCGCAGCGCCTCGAGCTGGCGCTCATCCAGCTTCCGGGGCGCCCGGTCCATGACGGAGATCGTCCCGATCGCGTGTCCGTCCGGGGTGATTAGCGGAACCCCGGCATAGAAACGGATTCCATCCTTGGCCTTCACGAAGGGGTTTTCGCGGAAACGCCCGTCCTTGGTCGCATTGGGCACGACCAGCGGTTCCCGCAGCTCGACGGTATGGGCGCAGAAGGCGACGGCGCGCGGCGTCTCCGGGATCTCGATGCCCACGCGCGACTTGAACCACTGCCGGTCCTCGTCCACCAGGCTCATGACGGCCATGGGAGTGCCGCAGATCTGGCTGGCCAGACGGGTCAGATCGTCGAAGGCCTCTTCGGCGGAGGTGTCCAGGATCCGGTAGCGGCGCAGCGCTTCCAGACGCGCGGTCTCGTCCCGAGGTATGGGCGCACTCATCAGTCTATTTTTTCGGAAACCCGTTGGATTCCAAGGAATTATAACCCTCTTTCCGCAGGAACGGGTCCGGCAAATGTGACGAATGATCGAACAGCGGGCCCTCCGGCGGGGAGTTCTGGAGGAGCTGTCCGAGGGAAGGCTCCTCGCGAGCGCGGGGAGGCCGACGCGAGAGCCGGAGCGCAAGAAAACGGGGCGGAGGCGTAGCCCGGCGACGCCGCACAACCGGTTTTTCGAGCATTCCTCTCGCAGCGAGAGCATCGCCGCGTAGGGAATGACACGGACAGCCTCCTACGAGGAGGGGGGCGCAGACGGGGCGGAGAGTGCCGGAGGACGCCGTCGGTGCCACTGCGTGCGCTGCTGGAAGAGGCGGCCCAGGGCCAGCACCCTTCGCTCCTCGAGCGGCCGGCCGATGATCTGCATGCCGACCGGCAGGTTCGCGCGCGAGAAGCCGCAGGGCAGCGTCAGGGCAGGCAGGCCCGCGAGGTTGCCGGCCGCCCCGAGGGGGTCCGGGCCCGAGAAGGCCTGCTCGAGGTTCGCCTCGATCGGTGTCGCCACGAAGGGGACCCCCGGAGCGATGAGCACGTCAAACTTCGAAAAGACTCGCTCGAGCTCCCGCTGCATGATCCGGCGGGCCTGCATGGCTCGCACGTAGTCGGCGCCGCTGACGGAGCGGGAGGCCTCGCGGGCGATGAGGGCGTTCTTCTGCCGCAGCTCGACGGCCTTCTCGGAGGCGAGCAGCGGCTGGAAGGCCGCGGCCGACTCGCAGGCCAGCACGATCATCGCCACCTCTTCGAAGGGGAGGTCCGGGAGTTCGGCCCCGTCGATCTTGCAGCCCAGGCGCGCGAGCAGCCGCAGGGCGTCCTCGAATGCCAGGTGCGCCTCCTCGTCCTCCCAGACCGGGCCCTCCGGCCGCACGATGCCGACGCGATACTCGCGGGCCGCCGGCGAGCCCTTCAGGTCCGCCGGGGTGGAGAGCGAGGA
>JBOGJK010000556.1:0-1941 GCA_050745345.1 Thermoanaerobaculia bacterium | reverse complement strand
CTCTATGCGGGCGCCTCGCCCGGAGGCAAGGTGTACCGGCTTTCGGGCGGCGGGGCCGAGGTCTACTACGAGACCGGCGCGAAGTACGTCTGGGCACTGGCCTTTGCGGGAGAAGAGCTGTACGTCGCGACAGGCCTGCCGGGAGAGATCCACCGTGTGGCGGCGGCGCGCAAGGGACAACGCGTCCACGCCGCGCCGGACCCGCACGTGCGCAGTCTCTTTCTGGACCGGCAGGGGCGCCTGTGGGCCGGCACGGCCGGATCGGGGCTGGTCCTGCGTCTGGAAGTCTCCGGCGCGGTCGAGACCGTCTATGACTCCGCCAAGAGCGAGGTCTCCGCAATCGCCTCGAGCGCGGATGGCCGGATCTGGGCGGCCGCCGTCTCGGCGGAAACCGCGCCGGGAGGGGGAGAGCCGATCACCACGCCGGTGACGCTTCCAACGGGCCGGGCGCCGCGCACGCCCGGGGGCGACGACGAGGAGGGGAAGGAGAAGGCGGAGGTCTCCGTGAGCGTCTCCTCGGTGCGGGTGGCGGCGGGCAAGCCGTCGGGAAAGGGCGCGTACTCCTCGGAAGTCGTCCTGTTCCCGGCCGACGAACCGCCGCGCACGGTCTGGTCGAGCGCGGAGGAGCTGGTCTTCGCGCTCGAGCCGACGACAGAGGCGCAGGAAGTCCTCGCGGCCACGGGGCCCAACGGCAAGCTGTACCGGATCGGAAACGGCTACTGGGCCCTCGACCGGACCCTCGACGAAAAACAGGTGACCGCGCTGGCGGGCGACGCGATCGCGACCAACGGCTCCTCGGCCGTCTACCGGCTCTCCGACGGCGCGCGCAAAGGGGAGTACGTCTCGGCCGTCAAGGACACGGGGCGCACGAGCCGCTTCGGCGCCTTCCGCTTCGAGGGGGACCTGCTCCCGGGCACGCAGGTCGAGTTCAGCTTCCGGTCGGGCGAGGCCTCGGTGCCCGACGCGACGTGGAGCGCCTGGTCCGCCTGGCTCGCCGCCGGGCAGGTCTCGAAGATCACGGCGCCGCCGGGCCGGTATCTGCAATGGAAGGCGCGGCTGAGCTCGGAGGGCAAGGCGCTGCCGGTCCTCCGCCGGATCGAAGCGGCCTACCGCAACCGCAACGCCGCGCCCGACGTCGAGAACCTCACCGCGATGGCGCCCGCGGAGGTGCTGGCGCGGGCGCCCTCCGGCAGCACCAACGTCTTCGAGACGCAGGCCCCGGACGAGAAGGGGATCTTCACCGGCCTGGAGGAGTCGAAGACGGAAGGCGCGCCGCGCAAGCTCCTACGCAAGGGATACCGGACGCTGACCTGGAAGGCGACCGACCGCGACGGCGACACGCTCACCTGCGAGCTTCGCGTGCGGCCGGTCGGCTCGCAGCGCTCCGTCCTGCTACGCAAAGAGATCAAAGAAGCCTTCTACGCCTTCGACACGACCTCGCTGCCGGACGGAGACTACGTCTTCCGCCTGATCGCCTCGGACGCGGATTCGAACCCGGACGATCCGCGGACCGCCTCGAGGGACTCTTCCCCCGTGCGCATCGACAACACGCCCCCCGCCCTCCGGCGGCTGGCGTTCTCGGGAGGCGCGCTGAGGATCGAGGCCGCGGACGCCGCTTCCCCGATCCTGGAGGCCGAGTACAGCCTCGATGCGAAGGAGTGGGTCAAGATCGAGCCCGAGGACGGCCTCTTCGACTCGCCGGTGGAGACCTACGCGATCGGGCTCGAGGGAGCGCCGCACGGGGCCTACCTGCTGCTGCGCGTTACGGACGCCGCCCGCAATGTCGCGGCGGCGAGCTTCACGGTGCCTTGAGGGAGTCGACAGTCGACAACCGACGGTCGACAGCCGGTAGGCGGTAGGCGACTACCGCATAATCGCGGCGTGAGACCGGGGGCCGGGGCGCTGCTGCTTGCCCTCCTTCTCGCGGGAGCGTGCCGCGCG
>JBOGJK010000555.1:0-5234 GCA_050745345.1 Thermoanaerobaculia bacterium | reverse complement strand
TAGTCCTTCGGCGCGGCGTTCTTCTCTTTCGCCTCGCCGCTGCTCTTGACGGAGTCCTTGAAGTTGCGCAGCCCCTCGCCCAGGCCCTTGCCGAGCTGCGGCAGCTTGCCGGCGCCGAAGATGATGATGACGATCAGCAGGATGATCAGCAGCTCCGGCACGCCCAATGAGCCAAACATGGTGTTCTCCTCGAGCCACCTAGCTTAACAGAGGCGCGAGCCGCGCCGCGTACACCCCCCCAAACGCCCGTTCCTCCGCCGGGCCGCCGAGCAGCCGCCCTACGAGCGCGATCTCGCCCGGGAAGTACCGCCGGTAGACCTCGCCTCGCCCCTGCGCGACGGCACGGGCAAAAGTGCCGCAGACCTTCCAGGCGCGCTGGAGAAGGACACGGTCGAGCCGGCGGCGCAGTCCCTCGGGCTCGACGCCGCGCCGGCCGGCGAACCGCGCGACCATCTCGCCGGAAAGCTCCGGCGTCATCCAGGCGAGCGTCGTGCGCTCCCAGAGCAGCGACGCGACATCGTAGGAATCGGGCCCCATCCGCAGGTCCTGGAAGTCGATCGCGCCCACCTCCTGCCCGAGCGGAAAGAGGTTGTTGCCATGGAAGTCGCGGTGGCACAGGGCCTGCGGGTGCTCCAGAATCTCGCGGCAGAGGGCATCGGCCCAGCGGTCGTGGACCTCGCGATGCTCGGGGGAGAGGGGGCTGGCGAGATAGAGGTCGAAGACCGCTTCGCGCGCGAGCTCGAGCTCCCGGCGCAAGAGCGCGAAATCGAAGGCCGGGTTGATCCCGGGGTCGGGGATCGCCGCGATTGCCGCGGCGGCTGCGACGGCGTGACCGAGCTCCTCTTCCCGCGCTTCGGGGCGCGCGGCGAGCCTCGCCGCCAGGTCCTCCGAGCCCAGGTCCTCCACGATCTGGTTGCCCGCTCCGTCGTCGGCGATCACTCGCGGCACCCGCACGTGAGGCTGGAGCACCGCGCGCGCCTCGAGCCAGCGGCGCCTCGAATCCAGCTCCTCCGGCGGATAGGCGACGCCGAGCACGCTACCATCCCCCTTCCGCCGCAGCCTCAGGTACCGCCGCCTGCCGACGTCGCCCGGCAGCAACTCGACGGAATTCGGCTCGAGCCCGCTGCGGCGCGCGAGCCGCGCGAGATCGCCAAACTCCGGCGGAAACAGGGGAGAAGTCGACTTGCGAAAGTCCGCGGTCGACAGCGGCGGATCCGCGGCCTGACTCACTGCCGACGACCGTTGACCGTCGTGACTCCTCCTCAGCCCTTGGCCTCCGACAGCAGCACCTTCTTCAGGCGCACGGGCGTGTTCGGCCGGTCCTTGGCGTCGCGCGGGACGTTGACGATCCTGTCGGCCGCGTCCATTCCCGACACGACTTCTCCGAAAGCGGAGTACTGGTTGTCGAGAAAGGTCGAGTCCTTCACCACGATGAAGAACTGCGAAGAGGCGGAATTGGGATCCGAGGCGCGGGCCATCGAGACGATGCCCCGCTTGTGCGAGACGTCGTTGAACTCCGCCTGCAGTCGATTGTTCCCGTTGCCGCCGGTGCCGTACGGCTGGCCCGGGTTCTCGGGCTTCTTCGTCGAGGGGTCTCCTCCCTGGATCATGAAGCCGGGGATCACGCGGTGGAACAGCGTGCCGTCATAGAAGCCTTTGGCCGCCAGGTCCACGAAATTCTCGACGTGCCTGGGCGCCTTGTCGTAGAGAAACTTGATCGTGATGTCTCCCTGGTCGGTCTGCAGCGTCGCCAGGGTGTTGGCGTAGTCGCGGGGCGCGGAGCTCATCTTCTTCCCCTTTCCGGCCGTTTGCGCGATGCCGGCGGCTGAGACCAGAAGGGTTCCGGCGCAAAGCAGCGAAGCGGCGAGCATGATCTTTCTCTTCAAATCCGGCTCCTTTCGTCGAATCGAAGTGACCATAACACGCGGCCTCGGCCCCGCCGGCGGCAAAAAAAAGAGGCGGGGGTCACGCGAATTCCGGCCGCGCGAGGAGAGGCTTCCGGCGGGCGTAAGATCCTGCGGTGAGCGTTTCCGGGAGGCCATGCCGATGAGCGCGAAAAACGGGCCGCCCGACGTCTTGATCGTGGGCGCCGGCATCATCGGTTGCGCGCTCGCCAGGGAGCTCGCCGGCAGGGGCCTGCGGGTCCTCGTGCTCGAGCGCGGCCGGGTCGGAGAGGAGGCCTCGGCCGCCGCGGCGGGACTGCTGAACCCACAGTCGGACAATCGGGTCCCCGGCCCCCTCTTCGAGCTCGGCCTGGCGAGTCTGCGCCTCTATCCCGAGTGGTCGGGCGCGCTCGAGGAGGAAACGGGCTTTTCCGTGGCGTACCGGCGGACCGGTCTTCTGCGCTGCGCCTTCGACGAGCGGGAAGAGGCGCAGCTCTCGGGCTTTCTCTGGCAGCGGGAGCGGGGGCTCTCGATCGAATGGTGGGACGCTCGAGCCCTCCGCGAGCGGCTCCGTTCGCGCCTGGCTCCCGAAGTCCGATCGGGGGTCTTCTTCCCCGATGAGGGCGTGGTGGACCCGGGCCTCCTCACGCGCGCGCTCGCGGCCGCTGCCCGGTGCGGAGGAGTCGAGATCCGGGAAGGGACCGCGGCGCGCCGCTTCTGGATCGAAGGGGACCGCTGCCGCGGCGTCGAGACGGAGCGGGAGCGCCTGCCGGCCGGCTGTGTGGTGGACGCGGCAGGGGCGTGGGCGGCCTTCGACGAGGGGCTTCCCCTTGCTGTCCCGGTCGAGCCCGTGCGCGGCCAGATCGTAGAGCTCGACCTCGGGCCGGAGGAGCCGGGGACCGTCCTGCACTCGGAGAGGGCGTACCTGGTTCCGCGCGGAAACGGGCGCGCCCTCGTGGGCTCGACTCTCGAGCGCGTCGGCTTCCGCAAAGAGGTCACCGCGGGCGCGGTCGGCGACCTGATCCGGGAGGCCGTGAGGCTGTGGCCTTCGGCCCCGGCGGCGCGGTTCGTGACGGCCTGGGCGGGTCTTCGTCCCGCCTCGCCCGACGGCCTTCCGGTGCTGGGCCCCTGCGGCATCGAGGGGCTGTTCTTCGCGACGGCGCATTACCGACACGGCATCCTGCTCGCGCCGGTCACGGCGCTTCTCGTGGCCGACCGGGTCGCGGGCGGTGCGGCCGAGGAGCTCGGGCCGTTTGCCCTCGCGCGCTTCACCGGCGCCCGAGCGCAGGGCTCGGCCGAAACGCCGCGGTCGGAGGTTTTCAGATAGAATCCGGGCCAGTTGCGGCCGGGAATCCACCCGCCGAAAAGGGAGAGACGATTCCGCAAAGCCGCGCCGCGGCTTTCGGGAAGAGCAACATGCGAAAGACACTCTACGCGGGCGTGCAGAAGACGGCCGATGCTCTCTGGAAGGTCACGCGAGCCCTGGACGCCTACTTCCCGCAACGCCGTCTTCAGCCCCGGTGGGCGCCCGCGCCCCTCCTGAAGCAGCGCGAGCGCTCCTTCCCGCCGCTCGGATTCCCCCGGGAGACCGACTCGCTCTGCCCGCGCTGTGTCGTGGAGGTCCGGGAGCAGATCCTGTCGGGGAAGGCCGACTGGAAGCTGCTGGTCGACGGCAACCCGGGGGAGATCCGCGCCCGCATCGTCGAGGAGGACGGCCGGATCCTCATGAAGAAGGAGTGCCCGAAGCACGGGCATTTCGAGGACGTCCTCTCGTCGGACCCGGCGTTCTTCCGGCGGCTCGAGAGCCTCTACCCGGGGCGCGACTTCGCCATTCCGAAGGACGGCCTGCACAACCACGGCACCTCCTCGATCCGCTACGGGCGGGGGGCGGTGCTCACGATCGACCTGACCAACCGCTGCAACATGATGTGCAACCCCTGCTTCATGGACGCCAACCAGATTGGCTACGTTCATGAGCTCGAGTGGGAGGACGTCCGGAAGCTGCTGGACGACGCGGTGTCCATCAAGCCGCGGCGGCAGCTTTCGGTCCAATTCTCGGGGGGCGAGCCGACGCTGTCGCCCCACTTCGTCCGGGCGATCCGGTACGCGCGCGAGATCGGATACTTCTCGGTCCAGTGCGCGACCAACGGCGTGCGCTTCGCCCAGGAGCCGGATTTCGCGCGCGAGGCGGCCGAGGCGGGGCTGCGCTTCGCGTACCTCCAGTTCGACGGCGTGGGCAATGAGAACAACCAGCACCGCAAGGTCGGCAATCTCTTCGACGTCAAGCTGCGGGCGATCGAGAACCTGCGCCGGCGCGGTGTGGACATCACGCTCGTGACGACGATCGTCAACGGGGTGAACAACCACCAGGTCGGCGACATCCTCAGGTTCGCCCTCGAGCACATCGACAAGATCAATGCGGTCGCCTTCCAGCCGGTCTCCTTCACCGGCCGCGACGAGGACATCGACGAGGAGACGCGCCGCAAGCAGCGCTACACGCTCTCCCACCTGGCGCACGATGTGAAGGCTCAGGCGGGCATCGGCGAGCCGATGCGCGATTGGTACCCGCTATCGGCCTCCGGGCCCTTCTCCGACCTGAAGGACCTGGTGGGGGGCCTCGAGTCGGAGTGGGGATCCTTCAAGTGCGGCTGCCACCCCAACTGCGGCATCGGGACGATGCTGCTCGTCGACGAGAAGACCCGGGAGGCCGTCACGGTGCCGTCGCTGCTCGACGTCGACCGGATGCTCGAGGACGTCAAGGCCATCACCGACTCGGCGCGCCGCCGGGTCTGGACAGCCCTGCAGGCGGGACTGGCGGTCTTGCGCAATCTGCGTCCCGAGGGCATCCCCGCGTCGCTCTCGCCGTGGAAGGTCATCAAGATCATGGACGGCCACACCGGCCGGCGCCTGGGCTTCGCCCGCAAGAGCCGCTATCCCTGGCGGGTCTTCTTCGTTGGCGGGATGTGGTTCCAGGATCTCTTCAACTACGACTTCCGGCGCACGGAGATGTGCATCATCCCGTACGCGACCCAGATGGGCGAGATCTCCTTCTGCGCGTACAACACCGGTGTCGGCTGGCGCAAGATCATCGAGGAGATGTTCCAGACGGCCACGCTGGCCGAGTGGTACAAGACCCGCGGCCGCCACGAGGTGTACGCCCGCGGGCGTAGCGTCCCTCTTCCGGCGCTGCCCGGTCAGACCGTTCCGGCCGTGCCGCCGATGCCTGCCGAGGAGCCGCGCCCGGCGGTCGCCGCGTCGGGAATGCTCCCCGTCTACGGCGCCGGGGTGGGGAAATAGAACCGCTCTCTGCCCCCTCTCCCCCCGGGAGAGGGCCGGGGTGAGGGCGCAACT
>JBOGJK010000554.1:0-5331 GCA_050745345.1 Thermoanaerobaculia bacterium | reverse complement strand
ACTCGAGGGCGCAACCGAGCGCGTTGCAGTAGAAGTCGATCATCGGCTCGAGGTCCCGCACGCGCAGGACGACGTGGTCGATGTCGCGGATCCGGATCACCGCCCGACCTCCGGCCGCGGGACGTGCCGCCCGCCGACGTGGCTCTGCGCGCCGTAGTGCTCGCGCAGCAGGTCGCGGCCGAAGTCGCCTTCGAAGTCGCGCCAGACGGTGTGGATGTGGTTGGCGTCGTCCTGCGTGTTGTCGTACTCGATCAAGAAGGTCGGGCCCTGGAGGCGGTAGTAGTGCGGCTGCGCGGGCTCGAAGCCGCCGGCCCAGGCGAAGGTGATCCTCTCGAAACCCGCCGCGCGCAGCTTGGCGAGCCGCTCGTCGGCGAGGTCCTGCGGCATCCGGGACAGGTACTCGTCGAGCAGTTTACGGAGCAGCTCCCTCTGCGCCGGCTCGAGGTCGCCCGCGGAGAGGCCGGGCGGGGAAAGGGGCTCGACGCGGGCCGCCGTTTCGGTCACGATGTCGCGCGGGGCTGAGTCCGCAAGGACCGCCCGCCGGCGCTGCCCGGCGTCCAGGGAGCGCAGCAGCTCGCGCGCACGGTCTTCCTCGCCGGCCAGCGTTCGCTTCCCGGCGAGCGGCCCCCGCCGGACCGTCGCCGGGTTCGCGCCGAAGAAGGAGGGAGTGAAAGAGAGGCCGCCCCCCTCGCCGGCGGTGTAGTTGAGCGAGAGGTGGTGCCCCTCGACGCGCCACCCCCAGACACCGCGCTGCGACGGCGTGCCGAAAACCGAGAAGAAGTACAGGTCGGGATCGCGGTAGGCGCCTTGGAGCTCCCGCAGGACGGACTCGAGAGCGATCACATCCGCCGCCTTCCGGTAGCCGGAAGCGGAGAGTCCCGTGCGGAGGAAGTCGTGCGCGAGCTTTCGCTGCGCGTCGTCGAGCTCCTTCAAGGAGATCCCCCGCCGCGAGCGCGGCGTGAAGCCCCAGTCGAAGCGCTCGGCGCCGTCGAAGGGGAACATCGCCCTGGCCCGCTCTTCCGGTGCCAGCGCCGCGAGGAAGCGGTTGGCGCTTTCGGCCATCGCCGTCTCCGATCGCAGCCGCGGGGCGCCGGCCTCAATCGTAATGCCGGCGAGCAACAGCGCTGCCAGCGGGGTCAGGCCTTGATTCTTTCCCGTACCGCGCCTCAAGGCTTTCGGGCGGAGGTATTCTCCGCGAGAAAATTCAGCTCGATGCGGGCGAGGCCGTAGGAGGAGCGCGCACGGTCGCCGTAGACGATCAGGCGCACCGGGCCTTCGTTCTCGGGCAGTGGGCCGGCCGCCGTCTCGCAGACCAGGAAGACCCTCGGGTCCCCCCGGTGCATCAGGAGCTCCCCCGCCGAGAAGACCACCGTGTAGCCGTCGCGCGCGGTCGCCGTCACGACGGCGGGCGCGAGCTTGCGCTGCCCCGGCATCGTCCTGGTGTCGACGCCGTTTCTTTCGAGCACTTCGAGCAGTGTGCGGCCATGGTAGACGGTCACGTCGCCCTGCGCGTCCTCCAGGCGCACGTCGCTGCGGTCGGAGCCCAAGAGCGACTCCGGCGCGATCGGCCGGTCGGGCGAGCCGGGGATCCGCAGCGTGGGAGGCGGCGAGGCGCCCGGCGCCGGCAGCGCGAGGACGGCTCCGAGGAGGATGGCCAGGAGAGTTCTCATGCCGAAATGATAAGGCCGGGAGCCGCGGGGCTCCCGGCCCGGACGAAGCCGCTCCAGCGTCAGAAGGAGTAGGTCCCCGCGATCGAGACCCGCCGGGGGGCGGCGTAGAGCGTCGGCCGCTCGAAATTGGGATTGCGGTTTGCGTCTCCCGGCGGCGGGATCGCGGTGCACGGGCCGATCGTGCACACGTCGGGATTGACCGCCAGCGCCGGCTGAGAGTTGAAGACGTTGAAGAGGCTCACGCCGACCGTCAACTCGCCAGGACCCAGCCGGAATCCTTGCGAGACGAGCAGATCGAGATTGGTCCAGGACTCGGTCCTCCGGGTGCCCGCCTCCTCCAGATAGAGATAGTCGGTCCCGTAGAGGATGTCGAACCCGCGGGCCTCGTAGGGGCGGCCGCTCTGATACTTGAGGTAGGCGCCGATCGTCGTGTTGGTCGGGAGCTGATAGCTTCCGAAGAGCTTCGCCACGTGCGTGCGGTTTCCGATCAGGATCCCGTGGCGGTTCTCATCCTCGACGTAGAGGCCGGGCCCGTCCGAGATGTAGGAGGAGGTGTAGAAGAGCTGGGTGGCGTAGTCCAGGTCCCAGTTGCCCTCCAGCTTCGAAAGCGCGTAGGAGACATCGAGCGCCCAGTTGTCCCGGAAGGCCTTGCGGGCCTCCAAGGTGATCGCGCGGTACTTGCGGAAGCCGGGGACATTGCCGTAGCGGAACCCGGAGCCGGTCTGGCGGTTGACCCCCGGGAAGTCCTCGATGATGTTGTCGGTGAATCGGTACATTCCCCAGATCTCGGCGGACCAGACGCCGCCCAACGGCCGCGCGTAGCCGACGATGACCTCGTCGGTCCGGGTCGGATGGATCTTTTCGAGGACCCGCTTGTTGGTCTGGTTCGACCGGATGCTCTGCGTTATCAGCTCGCCCGTCGTGCGGTTCACGAAGGCATCCACGCGGAAGGGGCGTATCGGAGCCGCCGACCGGGCGAAGGACTGATTGTCCATGTTCGAGTAGCGGGCGAAGTTCGCGTAGACCTTGTCCCCGGCCCTCTGGTCGAGCACGTAGGCCGCCCCGACGCGCGGCTGGACCTGGTCGATGAAGTCGAAGGTGACCGTGTCCTTGTAGGTGCAGGTCTCGGCGCCCGGCGCGTCGGCGCACGTGGGAATCTGCGCGTTGGGGATCGTGAAGTCGCCGCGCAGGATGTCGAACTGCCCTCCGTCGTTCGGGATGAACTGGTCCTGGTTGGCGAGAACGCCGACGTTCAGCGTCAACCGGTTCCAGGTGATCCGGTCCTGGAGGAAGATGCCCCAGGTCCGCCCCTCGGAGATCTGCGCCGGCTGATCTTGAAAGTAGCGGGCCCGATAGCATGGCCGCTGGGCCGCTGGGCCGCAGCTGGAGGAGTTGGACAGGATGATCGATCCCCAGCCGTTGGCGACGCGGTCGAGGTCCTCCTGGTTGGAGCTGTAGGACACGCCCGCCCGCAGGTCGTTGGTCCCGCCCAGTCCGCTGAAGAGGTAGGAGCTCTGGAACCGGAACTCGTCGCGGAAGTAGTCCTGCGTCTGGATGAGGTCGTCGCTGCCGGTCACCACGATCCCGTCGTCGAAGCGCCCCACGCTGCCGGGGTCGGCCGCGTTGAAAGGAGGCAGATAGCCGAAGAGGATGACGGGGGTGCTGCCGTTGCGGTTCTCGTTGTGGTTGAACTTGCCCTCGAGAGTCCAGCGGGCTGTGGGGATCCAGACGGCGGAGGCGACAGCCACCCGGTCCTTGATGTCGGTGTCGCTGGCGACCGTGGGGGACTCGCGCGCGGTGATGCCGTCGTTGGTGATCGTCGAATTCCGCCAGCGGTAGGAGCCGTCGAACAGGAGGCTCGAGATCGGATTGAACGTGAGCTTCCCGAAGAGCTCGTCCTGATCGAACTCGGAGTCGGGGATCGGCCCGGTGTTGTTGACCCGATCCTTGTCATTCTGGAAGAAGAAGTTCGCCGAGGCGTAGAAGAAGAGGCGGTCCTGGATGATCCGGCCGCCGAGCGCCGCGCCGGGGCGGATCCTCTCGATCCGGCGGTCGAGTGTCGGGTCCTTGCTGTGGGCGGAGAGGCCGGTCGGCTGGTACTCGATCCGCGCTTCTCCGTGGAAGGCGTTGGTCCCCGACCGCGTCACGCCGTTGACCATGAACCCGCCGGTGCGCCCGAACTCGGCCGAGACGCCGCCACGGGTGATGTTGACCTCCTGGAGGTCGAGCTCGGCGAAGTCCTGGTAGGAGTCGCCGAAGAACGGGTTCGTGACGTTGACCCCGTCATAGAGATAGGTGTTGTCCTGCCGGCCTCCACCGGCGTTGATGCCCACACTGGTCGGCGTGATCTGAATGCCTGTGTCGACGACTCCGGGCGCGAGCTGGAAGGTGCCGGTGAAGGTCCTCGCGAGGGGAAGCTTCTCGATCGTCTCCTTGGTGGTGACATCCGAGAGGCTGGTCCCCCGGGTGTCCACCAACGGCGCGGCCGCCGAGACCTCGACGACCTCCGTCGCCGTGGGGCGAAGCGTCGCCCGGACCTGAGTGTCCTTCGCCAGCGCGACGATCACTCGTTGCTCGAAGGTTCCCAGGTTCGCGAGCTCGGCCTTCACGCGATACTCGCCCGGGATCAGCCCCAGGAACCGGAAGCTGCCGTCCGAGAGCGTGGTGGTCGTGCGCCCCAGCGGAAGCTGGTCCCCCGAGGCGGTGACGATGGCGCCGGGCAGCGGGGCGCCCTCCGTGTCCCGGACGACGCCGCTCAACGAGCCGGTCGTTTGCGCGAGCCCCGGCGCTGCGGCGAGCAGAGCAATAGCGAGAATAAGGAACAGGTGACGCAATCGCATACTCTCTCCTTGGGTAGGGCGGCGGCCAGGATCCGCCGTACCGTGAAACACGGGGATTCTATACGTCCTCGAGGCGTGTCAAGTCTTCGAAGGTCTCCCGGCGCCGGATCTGCCGCGCCTCGCCGCCTTCGATCAGCACCTCCGCGGCCCGCGGCCGGAAGTTGTAGTTGGAGGACATCGCGAAGCCGTAGGCCCCCGCGTCCCGGATCGCGAGCAAATCCCCCTCGCGCGGGGCCTCGATCACCGCGTCTCTCAGGAAGAAATCACTCGTCTCGCAGACCGGGCCGACCACGTCCGCCGTGAAGCTCTGTCCTCGCGGGGGGGCGACGGATTCCATCGGATGGATCGCTTCGTAGAGCGCCGGCCGGATGAGATCGTTCATTCCGGCGTCGGTGACGACGAAATTCCGGCCGCGCTCCTGCTTGACGTACAGCACTCGCGTAAGGAGAGCTCCGGCCGGCCCGGCGACGGCGCGCCCCGGCTCGATCAGAATCTTGAACGGCAATCCGCGCAGGAACGGGAGGACCGACGCCGCATAGGCCTCGGCGGTCGGCGCGCCGGGCCCGACCCCGATCCCGCCACCGATGTCCAGGTTCTCGATCGGGAAGCCTTCCTTCGCCAGGGCGCCGCCCAGCCCTGCCAGCTCCCGGGCCGTCTCGGAAAGCGGCCCGGTCTCGAGGATCTGGCTGCCGATGTGCGCCTGGAGTCCCGTCATCCGCACGTTTCGGCGCCGCCGCACCCTCTCGAAGATCTCCCGCGCCCGGCCGATGTCCACGCCGAACTTGTTCTGCTTGAGGCCGGTCGAGATGTAGGGATGGGAC
>JBOGJK010000553.1:0-7264 GCA_050745345.1 Thermoanaerobaculia bacterium | reverse complement strand
GCCGACGGCAGCCCCACGGGCGTCCTCGTGGACAACGCGGTGGACCTGGTCAGGCGCGTGATGCCCGTGGCGACGGGGGCAGATCGCGAGCGGCGCCTCCTCGCCGCGGCCAGGGCCTGCGCCCGCGCCGGACTGACCGAGGTCCAGGACGCCTCCGGCTACGGGCCCGAGTCGATCGCGGCGATCGAGCGCCTCTCCTCCCGCGGCGTTCTGCCGATCCGCGTCTACGCGACCGTGTCGCCGGGCGAGAAACTCCTGCCTGAGTTCTTCGGAAAAGGGCTCCGGATCGGCCGCGGCGGGGACTTCCTGACCGTGCGGGCGATCAAGGGGTTCGCCGACGGCGCGCTGGGGAGCCGCGGCGCGGCGCTGCTCGAGGACTACTCCGACGAGCCGGCATGGCGGGGCCTGATGGTCATACCGCCCGAGCGGCTGGAGGAGCTGGCAGAGCAGGCTCGCAGCAACGGCTGGCAGCTCTGGATCCATGCCATCGGGGATCGTGGCAACCGCCTCGCTCTGGACGCCTTTCGCAAGGCGGGCGCCGCCGCGGCCAAGGCGCCCCCGGGCGGCGACCGTCCCCGGATCGAGCACGCCCAGGTCGTGGCGCTCTCCGACATTGCGCGATTCGCCTCGGAGGGCGTGATCGCCTCCGTGCAACCGACGCACGCGACTTCCGACATGCCCTGGGCCGAAAAGCGTGTGGGGCCGGAGCGCATCCGCGGCGCCTACGCCTGGCGGAGCCTCGAGAAGGCGGGAGCGCGGCTGGCCGGCGGGAGCGACTTCCCGGTCGAGTCGGAGAATCCGCTGCTCGGTTTCTATGCGGCCGTCACGCGGCAGGACCCCTCCGGAAAGCCGCCCGGCGGCTGGTTCCCGCAGGAGCGGCTGACCCGCGTCGAGGCGCTCGCCCTCTTCACGACGGGGGCCGCGTACGCGGCCTTCGAGGAAGACCGCAGGGGCCGGATCGCTACCGGTTTCGAGGCGGATCTGACGGTGCTCGACGCCGACCCCATGACCGTCCCGGAGCGGGAGATCCCTTCGATCGGGGCCACACTCGTCCTGGCGGGCGGCCGGGTCTTCCCCCCGGAGGCGGCGGCCCGATGAGGTCGTCTGCCGCGCTATTCTTGTTCGCCGCCGTCGCCGGGGTCGCTTGCGACCGCCCGGCGTCGCCGGGCGCGAACGTGACACCGAGCTGGCAGAACGAAGCCGCGCGCCGCGCGCGCATGGTGGACACGCAGATCGTGTCGCGCGGCGTGCGGGATCCCCGGGTGCTTGCCGCCTTGCGCGAAGTGCCCCGGCACCTCTTCGTGGACTCCGCCGAGCGGCCCCGCGCCTACGACGACACGCCGCTTCCGATCGCCGGCAACCAGACGATCTCCCAGCCGTACATCGTGGCGCTCATGACCGAGTTGCTGGACCTCGGGCCCTCCGAGCGCGTGCTCGAGATCGGGACAGGCTCGGGGTACCAGAGCGCCGTGCTCTCGAAGCTGTGCCGGGAGGTGTATTCGATCGAGATCGTGCCGGAGCTCGCCCGCGGCGCCGCCGCGCGGCTCCGGGAGCAGGGGTACGCCAACGTGACGGTACGCGAAGGGGACGGCTACCGCGGCTGGCCCGAGCATGCTCCCTTCGACGGGATCATCGTGACCGCCGCCCCCGAACGGATCCCGCAGCCTCTGCTCGAGCAGCTCGCGCCCGGCGGGCGCCTGGTCATCCCGGTGGGGGGCTTCTTCCAGGAGCTGAAAGTCTTCCGCAAGGACGCCGCGGGCCGGATCACCGAGCAGGCGATCCTGCCGGTGCGTTTCGTGCCGATGACGGGGGAGGTCGAGGAGACCCCCGCGTCGCCCGACTGACGAGACGGCCCGGACTCGCTCTTCTTGCGACTCACCTTCAAGGCCTTCACCTATCGTGATTTCCGCCTGCTCTGGGCGGGCGCCTTTACTTCCAGTGTCGGCACCTGGATGCAGGAAGTCGCGCAGAACTGGCTGATCCTCACGATGACGGGCTCGGCCTTCCTGCTTGGCCTCGACGCCTTCCTGGCAGACGCGCCCTTCCTGCTCTTCTCGCTCTTCGGAGGAGTGCTCGCCGACCGCCTGGACCGCCGCCGGATCCTGCTCGGCTCCCAGCTCGTGCAGATGTCCAGCGCCCTGCTGCTCGTGGCCCTGATCCTGACGGGCGCGCTCTCGGTCTGGATCATTCTCACGCTCTCCTTCGTGGTGGGCCTCGCCCAGTCCTTCGGGGGCCCTGCGTATCAGGCCCTGGTGCCGACCCTCGTGGATCGCGAGGACCTGCCCAACGCCGTGGCGTTGAACTCCATTCAGTTCAACCTGGCGCGCGTCATCGGACCCGTGCTCGCCGGCGTGGCCTTCTACCGGCTTGGCGCCGCCGCCTGCTTCGGCCTGAACGCGCTATCGTTTCTGGCGCCGATCGCGGCGCTGCTCGCCTTGAAACGCGGCGGCGGGAACTCGCCGACCGCCGAGCCGATGCTCGAGAGCCTGAAGGCGGGCCTGCGCGCCGTTCGCGACGACCAATCGCTCAAGGGTCTCGTGGGCCTCGCCTTCGTCGGGAGCTTCTGCTCCCTGCCGCTCGTGACGTTTCTTCCGATCTTCGCCCGGGACGTCTTCCACCGCGATGCCAAGGGATACAGCTTGCTGCTCGCCGCCTTCGGCGTCGGGGCCATCGCGGGGGCGATCGGGGTGGCGCGCCTCGGCCACGTGCGGCGCAAGGGCGCGGCCGCCGTCGCGATGCAGATGATCTTCGGCGCCCTGATGGCGGGCTTCGCGTTGTCGCGCACGCCGTGTCTCTCCTATGCGCTCCTGGCGCTCGCGGGGGCCTCGCTGATGGCCGTCTTCGCGCTCTTCATGACGCTCGTGCAGACGAGCGTCGAGGATCGGATGCGGGGCAGAGTCGTGTCGATCTACACGCTGGCCTTCCGGGGGGCGATGCCCCTCGGCAATCTGGCCGCCGGGTTCCTGGCGTCGATTTCCTCGGCGCCGGCGGTGCTGGTCGGAAACAGCGTCGTCCTGGTGGGTCTCGGGGCTTTCGTGCTCGCCAGGAACCGCGGAGCAATGACCTCTCTCTGACGGGCTCGGGCCGCGCCCGGCGCGCGTTTTGGCCGGCACCAAGGTGGCGCTCGCCCCGCGCGCCGTTCCGCTACACTCTCCCGGAGTATGGCCGGCCTGCGGGGGTTTCGCCGCGAGCGAGAGTTTGGACTTCTCGTCGGCGGAATTCTCTGCCTGATCGGCCTCTGGTGGCTCTTCCGGCGCCGCGGGGGCGCCCTGCCGGGGGTGCTGTTGTCGGCCGGCGCGATTCTGGTGCTCCTCGGCGCCCTCCTGCCCTCGCTTCTCGGCGTCCCCTATCGGGCCTGGATGAAGCTCGCCGAGGCGCTCTCCTTCGTCATGACCAACGTCATCCTGGCGCTGGTCTACTTCGGGATCGTCACGCCGATCGGTCTGCTGCGCAAGGCGTTCGGCGGGGACCCGCTTCGGAGGCGCTCCCGGCCGGCCGCCTCCTACTGGTTCCCCTACTCCGACCGCCAGCGGGACCCGCGCCACTACGAAAAAATGTTCTGACCGGGAGGGATGCCGATGTCGAAGATGCAGGTCATCCGCGAAGTGTGGCAGTTCATGCGGCACAACCGGAAGTACTGGCTCGCGCCGATCGTCGTCGTGCTGCTGCTGGTGGGCTTGCTCCTGATCGTGGCGAAGAGCTCGGTCATCGCTCCCTTCATCTACACGCTCTTCTAAGCGGGGTCCGGCAGCGTGACGGCGATCCTCGGAATCTCCGCCTTCTACCACGACTCGGCCGCGTGCCTCGTCGTGGACGGGGACATCGTCGCCGCGGCCCAGGAAGAGCGGTTCACTCGCAAGAAGCACGATCACGGCTTCCCGTTCCACGCGGTGCGCTACTGCCTGCGGGAGGGGGGGCTCGAGCCCGGCGCGCTCGACTTCGTGGGCTTCTACGACAAGCCGATCGTCAAGTTCGAGCGGCTGCTGGAGACCTACACGGACTACGCGCCTCGCGGCTTCCGCTCCTTCCTGCTGGCGATGCCCCTCTGGATGAAGCAGAAGCTCTGGCTGCCCGAGCTGATCCGCACGGAGCTCGCGCGAGCCGCCGGCATGGAGGACGAGCGGGAGGCCCGGCGCGAGGGGAAGAAGTTCCGCTGGAAGCTCCTCTTTGGCGACCACCACGAGAGCCACGCCGCGAGCGCCTTCTACCCCTCTCCCTTCGAGGAGGCGGCCATCCTCACCATGGACGGCGTGGGGGAGTGGGCCACGAGCTCCATCGGCTCCGGCCACGGCAACGAGATCACCCTGTCGCGCGAGCTGCGGTTCCCCGACAGCCTGGGGCTCCTCTACAGCGCCTTCACCTACTACACCGGCTTTAAGGTCAACAGCGGCGAGTACAAGGTCATGGGGCTCGCCCCCTACGGCGAACCGATGTACGTGCCCCTCATCAAGGAAAAGCTGGTGGACGTCCGGGAGGACGGCAGCCTGCGGCTGAACCAGGAGTACTTCGGTTATTGCGACACCCTCCGGATGACCAACGGGGTCTTCGACCGCCTCTTTGGCGGCCCGCCGCGCGAGCCGGAGACGAAGCTGACGCAGCGGGACCTCGACCTGGCGCGCAGCATCCAGGAAGTGACCGAGGAGGCCATGCTCAAGATGGGGGCGTTTGTCCATCGCGAGACGGGTCTCCGGCGCCTTTGCATGGCCGGGGGCGTGGCCTTGAACTGTGTGGGCAACGGGCGGCTGCTGCGCGAAGGGCCGTTCGAGGAGATCTGGATCCAGCCGGCCGCGGGGGACGCCGGGGGCTCCCTCGGCATCGCCCTGGCGATCTGGCACCGGTACCTCGGCAAGGGGCGCCGCAGCCCCGAGGCGCTCGGGGCCTGGGAGCCCGCGGCGAAGAGGGCGGGAACCGTCTCGCGCTACGCGGATGGCATGAAGGGCGCGCACCTCGGTCCGAAACACGGCGAGCGGGAGATCCAGGCGTTTCTGAAGGCGATCGGCGCGCCCTACCGGCGCGTGGCGCGCGAGGAGCTGGCCGAGGCCGTCGCCTCCCTTCTCATCGAAGAGAAGGTCGTGGGCCTGCACCAGGGGCGCATGGAGTTCGGCCCGCGCGCCCTGGGCAGCCGCAGCATCCTGGGCGATCCGCGCTCCCCGCGGATGCAGTCGGTCATGAACTTGAAGATCAAGTTCCGGGAGAGCTTCCGCCCCTTTGCCCCGTCGGTGCAGAGGGAGCATGTCGGGGAGTGGTTCCAGCTCGACCGGGACAGCCCCTACATGCTGCTGGTGGCCGACGTCGCGCGCCGGAGGCGCCGCGAGATGACGCCGCAGGAGGAGGCCCTCTGGGGCATCGACAAGTTGAACGTCGTGCGCTCGGAGATCCCGGCTGTGACGCACGTGGACTACTCCGCCCGGATCCAGACGGTGCGCCGGGAGACGAACCCTCTCTACTGGGAGATCCTGGAGGCCTTCCGCCGGGCGACCGGCTGCCCCGTCCTCGTCAACACGAGCTTCAATGTCCGCGGAGAGCCGATCGTCTGCACGCCACAGGACAGCTACCGCTGCTTTCGGCGGACCCAGATGGATGCCCTGGTGCTCGAGACCTGCGTCCTCGTCCAGGAGGATCAGGCTCCCTTCGAAGAAAAGGGGGACTGGCGCAAGGAGTTCACGCTGGACTGACCGGGCGCTACCGGCCGGCGGACCGACGCCCGGCCATGCCGCGTCACTCCATCTCGGCGGCGACGACCCCTGCGATGATGCGGTGCCCCTCCGGGTTTGGGTGGCCGTCCGCCGACTCCGGATAGGGCTGAAGCCCCCGGGCGAGGCTCTCCCGCAGAGCGGGCAGAGTGTCGAGGAAGGGGATTCCGCGGCCCCGAAGGAACTCCATCGTCCTGGTCCGGATGATCTGCTCCTTCTCGATCACCCACCAGTAATCCTCGGCGGGTGGCGCTTTCGCCGCCTCGTCCCGGAACACGAGCTCCTTGGTCGGAATCAGAAGCACCAGCAACTCCGTCCCGGCTTCCCGGGCCCGCTCGCTCATCGAGCGGAGCGCCTCGAGCGCGATCCGAAGTCCCTCCGCGATCCGCGGATCTTCGAGGTCCATCGCGGCTGTGCGGTAGACCGGCGTGAAGATCGTGCGGAAGGCTCCCTGCTCGAAGATCCGGTAGAACTCTCTTGCGGGCCCCTGACGGGCCTTCTCCTTCTCCGCCTCCCAGCCGCTTCGCCGGAACATCCGAGTCACCCTGTACCGGGCGACGCTTGCAAGCTGGTAGAGCTTCGAATGCTCCCGCAGGAAGCTCCGGAGGCTCCGGGCGCGGAAGGCGGGAGGCGGCGGCGCGCCCGCCGGTGTGCCCTCGAGCAGAAGCCTGTAGAGCCCGTCGTAGCGCTCCTTGAGGGGCTCCCGGCGCTCGGCGGCGCGGATCGCTTGGGCCGAGGCCGGCTCGTCGGTCGCCAGTTGCGGGAGCCCGTGGTCGCCATAGACCGTGTCGAAACAGTCGAAGAGATCGTTTCCGGTGTAGAAGGCCTCCACGACCAGGCGCGGCTTCAGGGCCAGGGCTCCATCGAAGAGGATCAGGCTCTGCGTCGGGCCCCAGCCGCCGCAGGAGATTCCATAGACGGTGCGGCCGGTCCGCTCCGCCAGACGGTGGGGCCAGTTCTCCTCCCGCCGCACCCCGGTGCCGTAGGTGTGCGAGTCCCCGAGGGCCACGACGTCGGCTTCGGGAGGGACGGAAGCGTTCCGATACCCGCCGGCGTCGTGATCCGGAAAGTCCGGGTTCGGACGGAGGCCGAGGCGGGCGTCCTTGAGCGAGATCGGCGCCCGCGCCTGGCGCAGGAAGTCCATCCGGGCCGGCACGAGGAGGGAAAAGAGCTGGAGGACCGCCTCCGCGACCAGGAGGCCGGCGGCCGAGCCGATGCCGAGCAGCAGCACTTTCTTCACGGCGCGTCCTCCCACAGCAGAAACCGCTGGATCTTGCCGGTCGCGGTCTTCGGCAGCTCCACGACCAGGCTCACGCAACACCGGGCTTTCTGGCGCTCCGCTTCGCGAGGGAAACGCACACGCTCGGTCGCCGGCAATCGAGCTCGCGATAGTCGCCCCGCGAGTTCCCCCGCGGTTTCCGAAACGAGGAAGGCGAGCCCCCGTGGGATTGTCCCGGTCGCTGTTGAACTTCGGCGGGTAGCAGCGGTTCCCGTTCATGCTATTACGCGACTGCCGTGGCCTGGTCAACGTTGTTGAGCCGATCGCTTCGGAGGGTGAGCGCGAGGGCCTG
>JBOGJK010000552.1:0-5653 GCA_050745345.1 Thermoanaerobaculia bacterium | reverse complement strand
TGGCTTCGAAGGTCGGCTCTCCCTTGATGTTGAGCTGCCGGTACATCTCGTCGGTCGTCACCGCAGTCGGCAGGTCCCGCTTGTTGAACTGCAGGACATAGGGGACCGTCGCGATGTCGTATCCCTGCTCCTTCAGGTTCTTGTCGAGGTTGCGGATCGACTCCACGTTGGCCTCCATGCGGGCTTCCTGGGAGTCGGCGACGAAGACCATGCCGTCCACTCCCCTCAGGATGAGCTTCCTCGAGGCGTCGTAGAAGACCTGCCCGGGCACGGTATAGAGGTGAAAGCGGGTCTTGAAGCCGCGCACGGTGCCGAGATCGAGCGGCAGAAAGTCGAAAAAGAGGGTGCGGTCGGTCTCCGTGGCGAGCGAGATCAGCTTCCCCTTCGCGGCCGGGTTCGTGCGGTCGTAGATGTACTGGAGATTCGTCGTCTTCCCGCACAGCCCCGGGCCGTAGTAGACGATCTTGCAGTTGATCTCCCGCGCCGCGTAGTTGATGAACGTCATGGATCCGTCTCTGAAATCGGCGAATCGCCGGAACGAATCACTCCGAGAAGAGGCGGTCGATGTCCTCGTCGGTGATCTCGGCGAACGGGGACTCGAACTCCGCCGAAAGCGACTCCTTCTCCTTCTCGGCCTTCGCCGCGATGTCCACGAAGATCTTGTCCAGATCCGTGGTGGCCCGCCGGACCCGCAGCCGCACCAGCCCCAGGGAGGAGCGCTCGTCGAAGATGACGACCAGGATGACGCGCTGCGCCACGATGGAGATGTGGATGTTGTCCTTCTCTCCCTCGTGGAAAAGGATCGAGAACTCTTTCTCGCCGATCAGGCGCGCCAGACCGTCGGTCGCGGCCACGTTGCCGGCTGTCAGGGAGGCGAGCGAGGTCGTGTCGAGGGTCTGGAGCTCGCCCACGGCGGCGATCTGCTGACCGTTCTTGTCCACGAGGAACACCACGTTCGCGTTGGCGTCGTGCCGCAGCCGCAGCAGGGAGTCACGGATCCGCTGGAATTCCTCGTCGTACAAGACGAGGTCGGGCGCCGTCATGAATTAAATGGTTCTCCTGTGAGGACTTATTTTACAACAGCTCTCCGCCGTCAGCTATCGGCTATCCGCCGGAGGACCATTCGCCGGCCTCTTCTGACGGACGGCTCTGAGCCGAAAGCCGACAGCTCCGTCAGATGTCCCGCCGGTTCTCGAGCGACCGCGCCATGGTGACCTCGTCGGCGAACTCGATGTCGCCGCCCACCGGCAGGCCGAAAGCGATGCGGGTCACGCGCACGCCGGTCGCCTTCAACCTCCGTGCGATGTAGAGGGCTGTCGCCTCTCCCTCCACGTTCGGGTTGGTGGCCAGGATCACTTCCCGCACCTCCGGCGTGACGCGCCGGAGCAGGCCCGCGGTGTCGATCTCGTCCGGACCGATGCCCCGCAGGGGAGAGAGCGCTCCCCAGAGCACGTGGTAGCGGCCGCGGTACTCGCGCGTCTTCTCGATCACCGCCACGTTGCCCGGGTCCTCGACGACGCAGAGCGTCGAGGCGTCGCGCTCCGGGTCGGAGCAGACGTCGCAGGGGTCCCCTTCCGTCAGGGTGTTGCAGATCGAGCAGCGCCGCACGGCCTCGCGCGCTTCGGCGATCGCGCGAGAGAGACGCTCGGCTTCCTCCTTCGGGGAGCGCAGCAGGTAGTAGGCCAGGCGCGCCGCGCTCCTGGCGCCGATCCCGGGCAGCCGCTGCAGCTCCGCCGCCAGGCGGTCGAAGGACTTGGGAGTGGAGGGCATCTAGGAGCCGACCGGGGCCGTGAATCGTGAATCGTCAATCGTGAATCGTGAATCGTCAATCGTGAATGGGGCCAATTTCAGTCCTTGCCTTCGATTTACGATTTACGATTCCCGTCTACCGCATCCCGGGCATCATTCCACCCAGGAGCGCGCTCGTCTTCTTCTGGACCGCCTCATCCACGCGCCGAGACGCCTCCCGGCAGGCGGCGAGAATCAGATCCTGGAGCGTCTCGATGTCCTGCGGGTCGACCGCGGCCGGGTCGATCCGGACCGAGAGGACTTCCTTGTGTCCGGACATCTCGAGCTTCACCATGCCTCCGCCGGAGGAGGCCTCGACGCGCAGGGCTTCGAGCTCCGCCTGGACCCTGGTCTGCATGGCCTGGGCCTGGGCCATCATCTTCTGGATGTTCATGATGAGAATCGGTTCATCGGGTCATCAGGTCATCGGGTCATCGGGTCATCGGGTCATCAGGTCCGGCAGATCACCCGATGAACCGATCGTCCGATCACTCGATTCCTCCTCACTCTTCCTCCTTGACTTCCGTCAGCTCGCCGCGAAAAAGCTCCAGCGCCGACCGAACGACCGGGTCCGTCTCCGCGCGCGAGGAGGCCCGCTCCCTCGCGATCGTCGCCGGGGCCACCTCGCGGGCGGCCTTTCCGAGGTCCCCGTCGAGCGGGGGCCCGGTCCGCAGCACGACGCGCAGGGGACGCCCGAAGGCCTCCCTCGCAATGTCGGACAGGAACTTGCGGGTCGCCGGCTCCTCGAGCGCTTCCTTGGCGGTGGCCTTGTCGATTCCGAAGCGCAGGACGAGATCCTCTCCCGCGACGAAGACCGATTCCGCAAGGCTCACGTGCGCCGCCGTGACCCGCCTCCGCGTATCCAGCAGCTCGTGGAAGCGCTCGAGGGCGCGCTCGGCTTCCGCCACGGCG
The DNA here is from genome assembly GCA_050745345.1 of Thermoanaerobaculia bacterium. Classification (GTDB taxonomy): domain Bacteria; phylum Acidobacteriota; class Thermoanaerobaculia; order UBA5066; family Gp7-AA6; genus DATBFU01. Next base: position 2,953 of record JBOGJK010000552.1, on the reverse strand, counting down.
GGGGGAGGCGCGGCAGGCTCCGGCTCCACCGGCACGAGCGAGAGGATTCTCGGGCCGGACGACCCGGTCTCGGGGCGCGAAGGCGCCAGGGCCTCCGGAGCGGCCCCCGAGAGCAGCTCCTCGACGCGCCGCAGGCGCGGCAGCTCCGCCAGACGCAGGACCGTCAGCTGCAGGACGAGCGCCGCGTCGTCGGTCCGGCGCGCCAGCGACTCCGCCTCGACCGCGAGCGAGACCGCCCGCAGCAGGTTCTCGTAGGGCATCGCCCGGGCGAGCGCGGAAAGGCGCTGGGATTCGCCGCCGGCTGTTTCCCGTCCGCCTCCCGCCGACGTGAGGAGCAGCGTGCGCAGGAGAGCGAGCAGCTCCTTGAAGATGTGGCGAGGGTCGCTCCCCTTCTCGGCGAGCCTGCCCAGGGCCGCGACCGCCGCAGCCCGATCTCCGGACGCGACGGCCGAGTAGACGGCCTCGAGCAGCTCCCGGTCCACGAGGGCGAGGATCTGCCGGCAACGCTCCTCGTCCACGGCACCGCCGGAAAGCGTGGCTACCTGGTCCAGCACCGAAAGCGCGTCGCGCAGGCTCCCCTCCGCGGCCGCCGCGAGGATCCGAAGCGCCGCCGGTGTGGCCTGGAGTCGCTCCGCCACGGCCACCCGGGCGAGCTGCTGGGTGATCTCGTCGACCGAGAGGGCCCGGAAAGCGAAGCGCTGGCAGCGCGAGACGATGGTCGGGGGGATCCGGTGGAGCTCGGTCGAGGCGAGGATGAAACGCGCGTGCGGCGGAGGCTCCTCGAGCGTCTTCAAGAGCGCGTTGAAGGCCTCCATCGTCAGCATGTGCACTTCGTCGATTACGGCGATCCGGTAGCGGTCCCGCTGCGGCGCGTAGCGGATCGTCTCGATGAGCTCGCGGGCGTTCTCGATCTTCCGGTTGGAGGCCCCATCGATCTCGTGCACGTCGAGGGAATCGCCTCGCTCCAGGATCTCCCGGCAGGAGGCGCACTCCCCGCACGGCTCGGGAGTGGGCCCCTTCTCGCAGTTCAAGGCCCGCGCGAGGAGTCTCGCCGTGGAGGTCTTGCCCACCCCGCGCGGCCCGGTCAGCAGATACGCCGGCGCGACCCGGTTCTCGGCGATCGCGTTGGTCAGCGTGCGAGCCACCGCCTCCTGGCCCACCAGGTCCTGGAAGCGGCGCGGGCGCCATTTTCGCGGGAGGGAGAGATGCATCAAGCCCCTTCGGCGGAAGCAATTCCGGCGGCCGATGATGAGTTCAGGTTGACCTGCGGCGCACGGGGGCGCCTCCTGATCGCTGCTTCCTTCCGGACCTGACGAGGTTCGGAGACTTCCGTCGCGCAGGGCCCGAACCCATCCTCGGCCGCCGGGGCGGGGATTGTATCAGGGGGAGAGTCGAGAGTTCAGGGTCGAGAGTCGAGGGTTTCGGAGGGACCCGCGCCCGATCCTCGACTCTCGACCCTCGACTCTCGACGGCCCCTCAAGAGCCACAGACAGAGAACCGCCGCGCCGAGGCCTCCGACGACCAGATCGGCATCCTGAAGAAAACCGGGCGGCATCTCCGGCCAGAGGCCGAACGCGTCGCCTGCGGTGTACAGCGCCGAGAAAAGGAGGAGCCACACCAGGCCGAACACCGCGCGGTGACTCCACCGCGGGCCCGCGCTCATGACTTCTTGCCGCAGCGTTCCTTGACGAACTGGAAGACGGTGCGCGCCAGGGAGGGAGGGATCTCGCGCGGCTTCAACGCCCGGAGGGTCTTCCCGGTCGCGCGATACGAGTCGAGAAAGCGTACGCAGGGGGGGCAGGCGGCCAGGTGACGCTCGAGCTCGGCCCGCTGGGGCTCCGGCATCGCGCCCTCCTCGTAATCGTAGAGAACTTCCATCACCAGGCGCTTGCAGGTGATCTCCTCGGAATGGCAATGCCCCTCTTCCGGCCGCGTCGTCTTCCTCATCCTGCGGCCTCCCGTCGCGTCGCGCCCGGCGCCGGGCGCGAGATCTCAGCCAGCCGCTGCCGCACGTGGAGGCGGGCCCGGTGCAGGCGAGACTTGAAGGCCGGGATCGAGATGCCGAGCACCTCGGCGATCTCGGCGGCCGGCATCTCCTCGACGTCGGCCATCCAGATCACGTCGCGGTAGGCGCGGGGCAGCTCCTCGATGAACTCCCCGGCGCGCGCCGCGAGCTCCCGGGCCGAGGCCTCGTCCTCGATCGCGACCGAGGCGTCGGGCCAGTCGGCCGCCGTGAAGTGGCCGTCCTCCCGAAAGCGGGGCAGGTGCTCCTGGATCGAGACCTTCGTGCCCGGCTTTCGCCGGCGCGCGCGGCTGTAGGCCTGGTTCAGGGCCACGCGGTAGAACCAGGAGAAGAACTTCTTCGACTCGTCGAAGGTTCCGATCTTTCGGTAGAGCGTCAGAAACGCGTCCTGAGTGGACTCCTCGGCGTCCTCGGCGTTGCGCAGGACGCCGTAGGAAAGCGAATAGACGCGCGCGTGGTACCGCTCGATCATCTTCTCGAGCGCGCCCTCGTCCCCGGCCTTGATCCGCCGCACGAGCTCGAGGTCAGAGGAAGCGCTGTCGCCATCCACGCTATCTACGCCCGGTTCGGTCACGGCGATTCCGATTCTACAGGCCCTCTCGACGCCCACGATCCCAATGGCGTATCCTCGGCGCCCCCGGAGAGGTGTCCGAGTGGCTTAAGGGGTCGACTCGAGGTCGTCTTCCTCCGCGGGGACGCGGCCGCCTGAATGGCGACGGTCGAACCCGGGCGGCCGCTCCGCTGCGCCGGCACAGCCCTTCATCGCCACAATCATCCTCTTCCGGTGTGCCGGCGCAGAGGCCCCGCTCCGGAAGACGACCCCTCGCTCCAGTTGCCGGCCGCTGCGCGGCCGGAAAGAGGAACCGACCCCGCTGTTGTACGATTCGCAGCTTCGGAGAGGTGTCCGAGTGGCTTAAGGGGTCGACTCGA